>CAZDYO010000055.1:0-9781 GCA_964509555.1 uncultured Acidimicrobiales bacterium | reverse complement strand
TTTCGCAGCCTTGGTCTACATGCTCCACGAGCGAGACAAGGAAGCCATGAGAAGAAGAGCCGAATTCCAGGAAGAAACGGCGTAGAACATGCTTGGCCAGTATCTCCCCCTGCTGGCGTTACTTGCGATCGCCACCCTGTTCTCTGCTGTCAGCTTGGTGCTCTCGGGCATCCTGGCCCCCAGCAAGCCCACCCAACCGAAACTCGACGCCTACGAGTGCGGCATCGTGCCCACCCGCGACACCCCCGAGCGTTTCCCGGTGCGGTTCTTCCTGGTGGCGATGATCTTCATCGTTTTCGACATTGAAATCATCTTCTTCTACCCATGGGCCGTAGCCCATCACGGACTCGGCCTGTTCGGCTTGGGTTCACTGCTGATCTTCTCGTTTGCCGTATTCGAATCGTTCGTCTACCTGATCGGCAACGGCGCCCTCGAATGGGGCCCGCTCAAGCAGGTGGCCCGTCCTGACGGTTCCGTGTCGGCTCAGCGCACCACCACGTCCACCATTCGTCGTGTTGGGCTCGAGGACCGGGGACCCGGGCCGGTAGGCAACGAGGAGGCGGCCTGATGGGGCTGATCGGCGATGTGAAGGACAACGGCCTCGAAGGCCTCGAATACAATTTCGTCACCGGACAGGTCGAGAACCTGGTTCAGTGGGCCCGCACCCGTAGCATGTGGCCGGCCACATTCGGGTTGGCCTGCTGTGCCATTGAGATGATGGCGGCGGGGGCCGCCCACTACGACCTCGCCCGCTACGGCATGGAAGTATTCCGGGCTTCGCCGCGCCAGGCCGACCTGATGATCGTGGCCGGCCGGGTCTCCCAGAAGATGTCTCCCGTTCTTCGTCAGGTCTACGACCAGATGATGGAGCCCAAATGGGTCATCTCCATGGGCGTGTGTGCGTCCACCGGGGGAATGTTCAACAACTACGCCATCGTTCAGGGTGTCGACGAGGTCGTACCCGTCGATGTCTACGCGCCGGGCTGCCCACCCGGTCCCGAGACTCTGATGCACGCGATCTTCACTCTCCACGAGAAGATCCAGACCGGCGAGATTCTGCAGCGACGTTCCGACAACGGCGGTGGTGCCGGCATCACCATCGAGCAGCGCGACGGTCAGTCGGCGCCCCTGGAGATTCGAGGGGTTCGATGAGCGAGTCGACAGAAGTAGACGATTCGGACGATGCCGTCGCGCCTGAACCGCAGCCCGAAACCCCCACTCGGTTCGGCGTTCCACTCAGCGATTCACTCGGTGTGTCCACGATCCATCCCTCCCCGGAGGAGTGGCTGGCTGTGGCTGAGGCCGCGAGAGCGGAGGGGTTCGATCACCTCACCGACCTGACCGCCGTCGACTACCTCACCTACGGGGTACCTCGCAACCTGCCCGATGGGGTAAGCGCCGAACGCTTCGAGGTTGTCGCCCACCTTTCCAACATGTCGAGCCGGGAACGTCTCCGCCTCCGGGCCCAGGTGCCGGCCGACGAACCGACGTTGCCCACACTGTTCGACGTATGGCCGGGGGCCGAGGCCCTGGAGCGCGAGGTCTACGACATGTTCGGGATCGTCTTTGCCGATCACCCCGACATGTGTCGAATACTGATGCCCGACGACTGGGTCGGCCACCCGTTGCGCAAGGACTACGCGGTCGGGCGAATCCCGGTTCAGTTCAAGGACGAAGGCATGAAGCGATGAGCCTCACCGAGATTTCCGCCGAGCGTGTCCGCAGGCGTGGCGACGACAGTGCCGTGTTGCGATTGTCCGATGCCGAAGCCGCCGAGATCGGCAACGACCCCAACACGCCGGACGACGACCAGCGGGTTCTGCTCAACATGGGCCCGTCGCATCCCTCCACCCACGGCGTGCTACGCCTCATGCTCGAGATGGAGGGTGAAACGGTACTGCGGTCCAAGCCCGTGGTCGGATACCTCCACACCGGCATGGAGAAGCAGGGCGAACAGCTCTCGTATATCCAGGGCTGCACCAACGTCACCCGGATGGACTACGCCTCTCCGCTGTTCAACGAGCTGGCTTTCTCGCTCACAACCGAGAAGCTGTTGGGCATCGAGGTTCCCGAGAGGGCCACTTGGATTCGCATGATGATGTGCGAGCTCAACCGCATGGCATCCCACTTCTTGTTCATGGCTTCGAACGGCATGGATCTCGGTGCTGTCGGGATGATGATCTACGGGTGGCGTGAGCGCGAAGAGATTCTCCGGTTCTTCGAGAAGGTCACCGGCCTTCGCATGAACCACAACTACATCCGTCCGGGTGGGGTCGCCGCCGATCTCCCCGATGACTGGCAACTCGACGTGGCCCGACTCCTCGAGATCATCCCTCCGCGTCTCGAGGAGTACGACACCCTCATGACCGGTCAGCCGATCTGGCGGGCACGTCTGCAGGGTGTGGGCGCCATGGCCCCCGAGGAGGCGATCGCGTTGTCGGCAACCGGGCCGTTGCTGCGATCCACCGGGGTGCCTTCGGATCTGCGTCGCGATGAGCCCTACCTGGCCTACGACCAGGTTGAGTTCGACGTGATCGTGGGCACCTACGGCGATTGCTACGACCGATACGCGATTCGTCTCAACGAGATACGCGAATCGATTCGGATCGTCCGCCAGATTCTCGACATGATGCCGAGCGGCGACTACCGGATCCAGGACAAGAAGGTCACGCCTCCGCCGAGGGCCCGCATCGACGAGTCGATGGAAGCACTGATCCATCATTTCAAGATCTTCACCGAGGGCTACAAGGTGCCGGCCGGTGAGGCCTACGCCGCGGTCGAGTCACCCCGTGGTGAGCTCGGCGTCTACATCGTGAGCGACGGTTCGTCGCATCCTTATCGGATGCACGTGCGCTCCCCGAGTTTCATCAACCTTCAGAGCATGCCGCATCTGATGCAAAACGGGCTGATCGCCGACGGTGTGGCCATCATTTCGTCGATCGACCCGATCATGGGCGAGGTCGACCGATGAGCAGATTCACTCCCGACAACGAAGCCATCGCGCGTGAGATCATCTCCCGCTATCCGTTGCCCAAGTCGGCCCTCATCCCGTTGATGCACCTCGCGCAGGAACAAGACGGCTGGGTCACCGAGGACGCCATGCGCCACATCGCCGAGCTCACCGGAACCACTCCCGCCGAGGTGCGGGGCACGGGGACCTTCTACGAGATGTTCAAGTTCCATCCCGTCGGCAAGTACGTGATCAACATCTGTTCCAACATCGCCTGTCAGCTACTGGGCGCCGAGAACCTGTTGGAACATGCCGAGAAGAAACTGGGTGTGAAGGTGGGTGGCACCACCGCCGATGGCCTGTTCACCCTCGAAGACGTGGAGTGCATCGCTGCCTGCACAGAGGCCCCGGCCCTCCAGGTCAACTACCGATACCGGTTGCGTGTCACCGTCGAGGATTTCGACCAACTGATCGACGACATCCGCAACGGCAACGCCCGCGACATCCCCGAGCACGGCACTTTGTCGCTGGTGCGCCAGAGCATCCCGGCCGACCGAATGGCCGGGATCGTGCCCCCCGAGCAGGCCGGCGAGGTTCCGGTCTGGATGTCGCGCAACGATGCAGGGGAGCAGAACTGATGCCCACCCACGCTTACGTCCCCCATGCTCCGGGCTACGTCGACAACGACGGCCCCAAGCTGATCACCAAGCGCTTTCCGCTCGAGGATTCCTACACTCTCGAGCGTTACGAAGCCACCGGCGGCTACTCCGGGCTGCGTTCCGCGCTCGATCGCAAACCCTCCGAGGTCCACTCCGAGGTTCGCGACGCCACTCTCCTCGGCCGTGGCGGTGCAGGATTCCCCGCCGGCATCAAGTGGGGGTTCCTCCCGCCCGGCAAGTACCCCTACTACCTGGTGGTCAACGGCGACGAGAGCGAGCCCGGAACCTACAAGGACCGCCTGCTCATGGAGCGCGATCCCCATCAGGTGATCGAAGGGTGCCTCATCACCTGCTACGCGCTCGGCCTGGCGCAGTGTTTCCTCTACGTGCGCGGCGAGATGGCCCTGGCCCAGGAACGGCTCTCCCAGGCCCTCAACGACGCCTACGCCGCCGGTTACATCGGCCGCAACATCCTCGGCACCGATTTCTCGGTCGACATCACCCTCAGCTGGGGCGCCGGGGCCTACATAGTCGGTGAGGAGACCGCCCTCATCGAGAGCCTCGAAGGCAACCGCGGCCGTCCCCGGCTGAAGCCCCCGTTCTTCCCGGCCGCCATCGGCCTCTACGGCCAGCCCACCATCGTCAACAACATCGAGACGATGTCGAACCTGCCGTGGATCATGAACAACGGCGCCGAGCAGTTCAAGGCCTACGGATCCGAGACTTCCCCCGGCACCCGCCTGTTCGCGGTGTCGGGCCACGTCAAGAGGCCCGGCGTATACGAGGTCGAACACGGCGTCACCACCTTCCGCGACCTGTTCTACGGCGACAACTTCTGCCAGGGCATCCGAGACGGTCATGAGCTCAAGATGTTCGTACCCGGTGGCGGCTCGGCCCCGTGGTTCTTCCCCGAGCAACTCGATCTTCCCCTTGAGGCCCGTCCGGTCGGTGCTGCCGGGTCAATGCTCGGTTCGGGCGCCATCGTGGTCATGGACGAGACCACCGACGCGGTGAAGGCCGCGTTGAGGCTGGTTCGTTTCTACGCCCGGGAGTCGTGCGGCAAGTGCACCCCCTGTCGTGAGGGAACCACCTGGGAGGAACGCATCCTTCAGCGCATCGTCGACGGAGACGGGCGCCCCAGCGACATCGAGCTGCTGCTTGATGTCGCCGACAACATCAGCCCCGGCCCGTACCCGGTCGCCTCCCATCCCGATGCCGGCCTCGACGCTATCCCGTTCCCCCCGAAGCAGACCACGATCTGCCCGCTGGGTCCGTCCTCGGTCGCTCCGATCACCTCGACCATTCGTCGGTTCCGTGACGAATACGAAGCGAAGATCACCAAGTCCGACCTCATCCCGGTGAGCGCCGCAGCTGTGGAGGTGGAGTCGTGACCGACACGGAAGCCAAGACCACCGTCTCGATCACCGTCAACGGTGAGGCCTTCGAGGCCAACAAGGGTGAGCTGCTCATCGACGCCTGCGAACGGGCCGGCGTCCACGTACCCCGATTCTGCTACCACTCGCGCATGCAGCCGGTGGGCATGTGTCGCATGTGTCTGGCCGAGGTCGACACCGGCCGCGGTCCGGCCCTCCAGCCCACATGCATGCTTCCCTGCTCCGATGGCATGTCGGTCGACACCGAGTCGGAGCTCACCCAGAAGGCCCAGAGCGGTGTCCTCGAGTTTCTCCTGATCAATCATCCGCTCGACTGTCCGGTCTGCGACAAGGGCGGCGAATGCCCACTGCAGGACCAGACCATGTCCTACGGCCCCGGCGAGTCGCGCTTCATCGAAGAAAAGCGCCACTACGAGAAGCCGATTCCTCTCAACGACAACGTGTTCCTTGATCGCGAGCGGTGCATTCTGTGCGATCGCTGCACCCGTTTCGCCGACACGGTCGCCGGCGACAAGCTCATCCATTTCATGGATCGTGGCAACAACACCCAGGTCAACACGTTCCCCGATGAGCCGTTCGCCTCGTATTTCTCGGGCAACACGGTGCAGATCTGCCCGGTGGGGGCGCTCACCGCCAAGCCCTACCGCTTCAAGGCTCGGCCATGGGATCTCGATGAAACCGTCTCCACGGCCTGGACCGACTCCGCTGGTGCCCGCATCGCCGTGCAGTCGTCGCGCAACCAGGTGATTCGCCTGCTCGGCATCGACTCCGACGCCGTCAACTGGGGCTGGCTGTCCGACAAGGAACGTTTCGCCTTCGAAGCCCTCAACTCCGAGGATCGTCTTGTTGCTCCGCTCACCCGGGCCGGCGATCATCTCGTGCCCACCGGCTGGTCGGTTGCTCTCGACAGGGCGGTGTCGCTGCTGTCCGACACTGATCCCTCCCGCATAGGTGTGATCGGTGGCGCCAGGCTCACCAATGAGTCGCAGTACGCATGGGCCAAGCTGGCCAAGGGGGTCATCGGCACCGACAATGTCGATGCCCAACTCGGCGACGGCCTCCCTCCCGAGTTGGTGCTGGGGCTGCCCAGGGCCACCATCGACCAGGCCTGCACCCCGGGCGGGACCATCATCGTGTGCGGCCCCGACCCGAAAGAGGAAATCGGTTCGCTGTATCTGCGTCTTCGACACGCCGTGGTCCACGACGGAGCCAAGCTGATCGAACTCACCCCGTCGGCCACCGGGATGGCCCCCTTCGCCAACCATTCGCTCCACCCCCGCCCGGGTGAGATCGCCCCCGTTGCCGCGGCCCTGGTGGCCGCTGCTGCCGGAGGTCCCGCTGTTTCCGCCGGTGGTGTCACAGCCGAGTCGATCGCGGCTGCTGCCGGGATCATCGACGGTCCGGTCTCGGTGGTCGTCGGCCGTGCATCACTGGCCGAAAGCGCGGCCTGCATCACCGATGCTGCTTTGGAGTTGGCTGCTCTGCCCGGCTCCCGTTTTCTTTCGGCGCTTCGGCGGGGCAACATCCACGGGGCCCTCGACGCCGGCATGTCACCGGGGCTGCTTCCCGGTCGAACCACCATCACATCCGGTGCCGCCAGATTCGCCGAGTTGTGGCCGTCGACCCCTGCTGCGTCCGGACTCGACACCGCCGCCATGTTGGCCGCCGCCGCTTCCGGCGATCTCGAGCTTCTGGTGTTGCTCGGGGCCGACCCACTCAACGATTTCCCCGACCGGCGTCTGGCCGCGACCGCACTCGAATCGGTGCCCAACGTGATCGCCGTCGACATGTTCGTCAACGACTCGATTGAAGCCGCTGCCGACATCGTGCTGGCGGCCTCGGGCCCGGCCGAATCAGACGGAACCTTCACCAACCTCGAGGGGCGAGTCAGCGTCTGCCGCCAGCGGGTCACACCCCCCGGCACCGCCCGAGCCGACTGGATGATCGCCTCTGAGCTGTCGCGTCGTCTGGGCACGGATCTCGGATTCGATTCCATCGAGTCGATACGATCCGAGATCGCGTCGGTGTCGCCGCTCCATTCGGACATCACCGAGAAGGCGCTGGTCGACTCGCTGGTCGAAGGTCTGCTGATCGAAGGGTCGGGCGACCTGGTCGCTCCCGAGCCGACCGGAGCCGGCCCCAACATCCACGACGCCTACTCGCTGCGTTTGGTGACGGCACGAACCATGTACGACGACGGGGTCGCACTGCGCAACTCGCCGTCGAGCCGGGGGCTGGCCCGTTCGATCACCGTCCGGCTCAGCCCGTCCGATTTCGACAAGATCGGCGTGGCACGGGGCACGGTCGTCAAGGTCGAGTCGGCCGGTGGCCATCTGCTGATTCCGGTCGAACCCGACCCCGGAGTTCCGGAGGGAACAGCGGTTCTCCCGTGGGCCGCTCCCGGATCTCCGACCAACACATTGATCGATGCCTCGGCGACGGTCACCGACGTGAGGGTGGAACGAGCATGATTCTCGCCTTGGATCCCCTGTTCCTCGAAAACATCGGGCTGAGCGTGGTGCTCATCGCGCTGTTCAAGGTGGTGCTGGCGTTTGTGATCATCCTCGTGGCCGTCATGTTCATGGTGTGGTTCGAGCGCAAGGTCATCTCCGACATGCAGCATCGAATCGGCCCCAACATCGCGGGGCCGTGGGGTCTGTTCCAGACCCTCGCCGATGGCCTGAAACTCCTGATGAAGGAGGATCTTGTCCCTGAACACTCCAACCGGGTGGTGTTCAAACTGGCGCCGTTCCTGTCGATCGTGCCGGCCTTCCTGACCTTCGCGATCATTCCGCTTGGCGGCAACTTCGAATCGAAGAGCGGAGTGATCAACATTTTCGGACACGACACATTCCTTCAGATCGCCGACCCACCCATCGGAATCCTGTTGGCGCTGGCCATGTCCTCGATCGCGGTGTACGGCGTGATGCTGGCCGGTTGGGCGTCAGGTTCGAAGTATCCGCTCCTCGGTTCGGTGAGGGCCTCGGCCCAGATGGTGAGCTACGAGGCCGCTCTGGGTCTGTCGGTGGCTGCCATCATCCTTCAGACCGGGTCTCTGTCCACCCACGACATGGTGGTCGATCAGGCCGCCGGCGGGTTCGCGGGCTTCATTCCCAACTGGAACCTGATAGTCACCGGTTTCGTACCGTTCGTGATCTTCCTCATCGCCGGCACCGCCGAACTCAACCGCCCGCCATTCGATCTGGTCGAGGCCGAGCAGGAGTTGGTGGGTGGGTTCCACACCGAATACTCGTCGTTCCGGTTCGCGATCTTCTTCCTCGCCGAATACCTCAACACCATCACCATGTCGGCGATCATCGTCACCATCTTCCTCGGTGGTCCGTCGGGTCCGGTGCTGATCGAAGGCATCGACTGGGCCTGGGGAATCCTCTGGTTCCTGGTGAAGCTCTTCGTGTTCCTGTTCACCTTCGTCTGGTTCCGGGCCACGCTGCCGAGGTTCCGCTACGACCAACTGATGGACTTCGGCTGGAAGCTGCTGATCCCCCTGTCGCTCGGATGGTTCCTGTTCCTGGGAGCGCTCAACATCTCCAACGACCGGGGATGGAACGCCACGTTGGTGGTCGCGGTAACCGTGGCTGTGGGGGTTGCGGCCGGTGCCCTTCTGTTGGCGGCGGTTCGTACCGCCCGAACGGAGCGGCTCAACCAGGAGGTCGATCTTCATGGCTGATCCGCTCGACTACATCCGCGGATTCGCGGTCACCTTCAAGAAGCTCTTTGAGGAGCGCCTCACCCTCGAATACAAGGGCGGAAAGGGCAAGCCCGGGACCCCCGACGAAAAGCGTGAGAAGGCGCTCCGGCTCCACGGCCGCCATGTGCTCAACCGCTACGAAGACGGTATGGAGAAGTGCATAGGGTGCGAATTGTGCGCCGGGGTGTGCCCCGCCAAGTGCATATATGTGCGCGGCGCCGACAACGACCCCGACAACCCCACCTCGCCGGGCGAGCGTTTCGGCTACGTCTACCAGATCAACTACCTGCGCTGCATCCACTGTGATCTGTGCGTGGAAGCCTGCCCAACGCAGGCCATCACCGAGTCGAAGCTCTTTGAGTTCTCGTTCACCAATCGAAACGATGCCATCTACACCAAGAACGAGCTCCTGGTCGACGACGAAGGCAAGCCCCAACAGCTTCCGTGGGAAGACTGGCGCGATGGTGAGGACCAACACACCTCGGCATGGATGCGGGCGACCTCGCCGTCGGGCGACCACCGCTACGAAGGCGTGGTCGCGTGGTCCGGCGAACTCGGACAGGGCGTAAGGCAGCCCGAAGCGGGACAGAGCGAGGTCGAACAATGAGCGAAGTGATCGTCTTCATCGTTGCCGCGGCAATGATCCTCGTCGGTGCGGTGGGTGTGGTGGCATCCCGCAACCCGGTCCACTCGGCACTGTTCCTGGTCGAGACCCTGTTCGGGGTGGCGGTGATCTTCCTGATCCAGAACGCCAACTTCCTGGCCGCGGTTCAGATCATCGTCTACGCCGGCGCCATCGTGATCCTGTTCCTTTTCGTCATCATGCTGCTCGGCGTCGACCGGGCCGAGGAACTCGATGTCGAACCCATAGCCGGTCAACGCCCTCTCGCAGCAGTGCTCGGAGCGGCTCTCCTCGGAATCGGGCTCACCGTTGTGCTGGTGGCTTCCAACGGCGTGACCGGTGCCATCGCCGCGACCGGCAGCGAACGCGCACTCGACAATGGATTCAGTGACGTCGAGCGAATCGGCCGGGTGCTTTTCACCGAATACGCGTTCGCGTTCCAAGCCA
>CAZDYO010000054.1:0-9811 GCA_964509555.1 uncultured Acidimicrobiales bacterium | reverse complement strand
ACGCCGTCGCGCGGGTAGGTGATGTTCACGTCGAGGCCGAATGCCAGTATTTGGATCGACCCGATCCGGCTGCGATCTCCTGCATTGACCAGCAGGCAATTGGTGGCCGGGGGTGCTCCCGGTTCGAGCGTTATCTCGTCGACGTCGATGATCTCTGCGAATACGTCACGAGCGACCAGACGGATGGTGACGCTCGCGTCGGTCGGCTCCGGCAGGCCCACATGCATTCCGACATATCCCGGCTCACCGCCATAGATGTTGCTGTGTTCTCGGTAGCCGCGGTAATCGCCGGGATCGATCAGTACCGCATTGGGTGATGAAATCGTGCCGACGGTCGGCCGAAAACCGTTCCGGTGCTACCAGCGGTAGACAACAGTCGGGTCTCATCGGTGTTGGCCGGCGTGTCGAAGTCGGCTGGGGTTGTCGGCGCGATGGGGGTCGTGGTGGTGGCCGGAGCCGTCGTGGTGGTTGGTGGTGGGTCCACCTTGAATCCGGTCGAGGCGCATTGCAGAAACGTGGAGATCTTGGTGCAGGCCCAGATGTTGTATCCGCCCGGTGAGACCGAAGGCACTTCGAAGTTCCCTGTGACCCCGCCGTTGCCATCAACGGCACACCCGGCGATCGGGGTCGTTCTCGTTCCCGGCGCGGGAGAGGTGTTGGGCCGGAAACAGGTGCCGCATGTGCCACCACCAAACCCGGACCCAGCGACCTGCACCATCTGACCGGGCTGACCGTTGGCCGGGTTGACGCTGATGCAGGGCGCCGAAGAAGCCGGCTGGGCTCCCACCGAAACGCTGGTCCAGATCATCGCTGCTGCCGCGACAACCCAGATTGTGCGATGGTCGCGTCCCATGGCATGCCCCCGATCGCTCCATGCCATTCAGTCGAACCGGTGGGATCATCCCGTACTCGGGCCACCAGCGAGATGTTGGCCGCCCGCCACATCCAACCCTTCGGGACCGATCATCTAGTGTCATGTCAAGCCCATGACCGACACTTCCAACCACTGAGCTGCCACTTCACACATGGCCGACGGCGACCTCGACTACTACACGGTGCTGGGCCTCTCCCCCACCGCGTCACACAATGAGATCCGGGCAGCGCATCGCCGGCTCGTGAAGGAACGCCATCCCGACAGCGGTGGCACCGCCGAGATGTTCCGGGTGCTTCAGGCGGCCTACGAGGTCTTGATCGATCCCGAGCGGCGTTCCGAGTACGACCGACGATTGGCCGAGGACCGGGACGCCCCCCGAGCCGACGACGCGTCGGTCGGGTTCAACTTCGCTGACCTTGTCGGCCGGCCCGCCGGTGCGACCGTTGAGTATCTCGAATCGGCTGGCATACATCCGACCATCCGGATGGTGGCGGTGGCCGATCCGCGTCTCGACGGAGTGATCCTGGCTGTCGACCCCGAACCGGCCGGTGGGGCCGTGGTCCTCACTGTGGGGGTGAGCGAGATGACCGCCGTGTGGTTCGCCCGAATCGGGATGATGGCGGTGCAGGTGGCTTGGCAGGCAACCAAGCGTGGCGCCGTTGTGGCCAAGACCGCGGCCGACACCGGCATGAAGGAGATCGAGGCTGTGCGCACCGCCGGCCCCGGCTATGAGATTGCCCGGCCGTGGCAGGCCAAAGGGTGCATGTTCAGGATTTATGCGCTGTTCGCACTGGTAGCGGTGATTGTCTTGGTAGTCGGGTCGATTCCCGCCGGTGCGAAGATCGCCCTGATGGCGGCGATGGCGTTGTCGTTGTCGCCGTTCGCAATCGGGGTGGCGCTCAATCGCGCCGCCCGACGCAAATTTTATCGCCAGGGTTGAGACTCATCTCCCATGCAACCCGGCCGGTCGGCATTCGGGGGCCGGCGAGATCCTGCTCAGTTCCGTAGAAGATCGCGCTAACCACACGCTCACAGATGGTCGGGGGTTGACTCGATGTGTCGGTCGCTTCGCTCCTGTCGACATCGGTTTCCCGGGCCGGTGGTCAATCAGGAATTGGGCAGCCGTAGGTGATCGCCGACAGCACCTCGGGCGGTGCGAACGTTCGGAAGTTGGAATCAGGTATTGCACCCAGGGCTGCGTTGACGGTGGAGAAGGCAATGCGCAACGCTACGAACGTTGTGATCGCAAAGATCTGACGGTCGGTAAACCCGGCGTCACGGAGGCTTTCGACATCAGATTCCTGTGTGCACTCCGGCTGTTCGGTGACCATCCGTGCCCACTCGGCCATTGCGTGCTCGGCGGGGGTCAGCGAGCTGTCGTCGCCACGAATGACAGCGGCGGCAGTTTCGGGATCTGATCGGTGGGCGAGTTTCGATCCCCATGCCACCGAGCAGTAGGAATCGCGCAGCGTCGATGCTGTCGCGGCAACCAGGATCCCCCGCTGACGCTGGTCCAGATCACCGGCGATGCTGGCATTTTTCATCAGTTCGAAGAGACTCTGCACACTGTCGGGTTCGTAGGCCCAGAGCCGCGACCCATTCATCACGAATCCGATCTCAGCCAGGTCGGCGTCGTACAGTTCCTGCGACCCAGGTGTCTCCACCGGCCAATCAAGGAAGAACGGACGATTGTGATCAGACAACTTGGCCAGCCTTTCTGGCGATGACGAAATGATGGTCGCTTCTGAATCGGTAGGCACCACGGACGTCACGACAGTGGTCGATGGCTTCCAACACTGCCTCCTTGACGACCGTGGAGTCATTCGCCCGTAGTGCCGGAACTGCCGGGCCAACGCTCGACAATGCCCGCCATGCGATGTCACGATCGGCCCATTCGATGACCGAGACCCGTTCACCGCGCTCGATCGGCTCGAAGCCACTGTCGCCGAGCATCTGCTCAGCGGCACCCGGCGCGGCGATGTTGTTCAGCTTCTTCATGCTGGTGAAGTGTTCCTGGGGTGAGAGCCGGGCGAAGGCCTTGAAGGCCGCTCTCATGTCGTTCGGGGTGCCGGTCCCCCAGAAACTGATGCCGATCAGGCCACCCGGACGGAGCACACGGTTGGCCTCTTCCAAAGCGGCCTCGCATCCACCCCAGATGCCGTTGATCGACATCACGACGTCGAAGCTTTCATCGTTCCAGGGCAACTCGAACATGGATCCGAGCCGGATGTCCGATTCCGGGTTGCGGTCGTGGGCGATCTCGATCAGGGAAGCGGCAGCGTCGATACCGGCGGTGGTGGCCCCCATCGCCCCCGCGTGACGCAGCGCCAGTCCGGAGCCGCACGCCATGTCGAGCACCCGAACACCGTCGGCGATGCCGAGCCGCTGGAATACGGCGATCATCACGTCGAGCGCATAGTGCTCGTACAGACATGCCCAATCAGTGGCCGAGTGGCCCCAGGCATCCCCGGCTTCTCGCCAGTCGTGGCCGCTCTTGGTTTGCGTCGTGGTGTCCGTGTGATCGGTCATGAACGCATGCTCCCCTTCCGCCGCCGGAGAGTCATGAAGATCACCTGAAGATCCGTTGACTTCGATCTTCAGATGGTTGTCACGATTCCTCCAAGACCCCCGCCGCCGGAGGGTGGATGGTGGTGCCGACGCCCACCCGGATCACGGACAGATACAGAAGAAGTACGGGCGCAAACAGGAGGACACGAATGACAACCACCGAAATCTCTCCCGCCGACAATGGCGTCAACGTCGAGGCCCTGTTGGGTGCCCGCCAGCATCTCACCGAGGCCCCCGAGGCGGCCAAGTTCCAGTGGCGGGCGAGCTGCGAATGGATCAACGGCACTCACAGCCGCTCCACCATGAGCGGATTCTCCGGCCTCGGCACCGAGCACACCCATCGTCAGGACTACACGGTTGAGGCTGACCACCCCGAGGTGTTCGCCTCGGAGGACAACGGCGCCACCCCGACCGAGATCGTTCTGGCCGCACTGGCATCGTGCCTGACCGGCGGGATCGCTTCGGTCGCCACCCATCGCGGCGTGAAGCTGCACTCGGTCAAGGCGACGGTTGAGGCCGACATGGACCTTCAGGGAATCCTGAGGATCGACAGCGACGTGCGCAATGGGTTTGACAGCATCAAGGTGAGCTACGACATCGACGCCGATGCCTCCAAGGCCGACATAGAGGCCATCGTCGCCCAGTCGCAGAAGCGGTCGGCCGTGTTCGATGTGGTGGCCAACCCCACGACCATCCAGGTCGAGGTCGTCTGAGGGCCATGATGCGCACGCCGGTCGTGGTCATTGGGGCGGGCCAGGCCGGCTTGTCCATGAGCCGCCACCTCACCGCTCGGGCGATCGACCACGTCGTGCTCGAGCGGGGGGAGGTGGCCAACTCATGGCGCACGGAACGCTGGGACTCGCTTCGCCTGCTCACCCCCAACTGGATGAGTCGGCTCCCCGGTCATCACTACAGCGGGCCCGACCCCGACGGCTTCATGACCAAGGACGAGACGGTCGGTTTCATAGAGGGATTCGGCCGCAGCTTCGACGCTCCGGTCAGATCCCATGTAACGGTCGAACGGGTCAACCCTCGCGGCCCGGGGTTCGAAGTGGTGACCGACCACGGCATCTGGTCCTGTGATGTGGTGGTCGCCGCGACCGGAGCATCGAGCGAGCCCCGGCTTCCGCCGGTGGCCGCGGAGATTCCGCCACGGATCAGTCAGCTAACGGCGCTGCAATACAAGAACCCGGGCGGGATCGGTGAAGGCGAGGTCCTGGTGGTTGGTGCGTCGGCATCCGGCACTCAGATAGCCGATGAGCTCCGACGCAGTGGCCGCGAGGTGGCTCTCGCGGTCGGCGATCACGTGCGGCTGCCCCGGATGTACCGGGGGCGGGACATCTACTGGTGGCTCGACACGGTCGGACGGCTCGACGAGCGCTACGACGAGATCGACGACCTCAATCGCGCCCGCCGCCTGCCATCGCTGCAACTCGTGGGCACCCCCGAACGTCGCTCGCTCGACCTCAACTCGCTCACCGCAGCCGGGATCTGCACGGTCGGCAAGCTGATGAGGGTGGCGGCTACCAAGGCGCAGTTCTCGGGCGCACTGGCCAACCTCGTCGCCAACGCCGACCTGAAACAGAACCGCTTCCTTGATCTGATCGACGAGTTTGCGCTGGAACGTGGCCTGGATGCCGAACTTCCCGAGCCCACACGTCCCGCTCCGACGAGGCTCGGGGAGATTCCCACGGAGATCGACATCGGAAGGTTCGACACGATCATCTGGGCCACCGGGCACCGGCCCTCGTTCTCGTGGCTCGACCCGTCCCTCCTTGACCGCCGGGGCCGGGTAACCCACGACGGTGGCGTCTGCGCCACCCCCGGTCTCTACCTGATGGGGTTGCCGTTCCTGCGGAGGCGCAAGTCAAGCCTCATCGACGGGGCCGATGCGGACGCGGCCGATCTGGCGGTTCACCTGCACGCCCATCTTGATCAGCGATGCCGGGTGTGATCGTTGCCCATCCGGCGAATCGCTGACTACGGGGGCGGCGGGTGACCCAACAGGGCCTGCCGGGTCCGGTCGACGATTGTGGCCACCGGCAGCGACGCACCGGAGGCCCACAACTCCTGGCTCCGCGACTCTCCGAATGAGTCACGGATCCTGTCGCGGGTCTCGAAACTCTGATCCCTCAGCTTCGTCATTACTGGTGGGCCGCCCATGGTGGTGTGGGCCTCGATCGCTCCGAGAACCTGCGCGGCCAGTTCCCGCTGGCTGATCAGGTCGAGGGCGATCACGCACCGTGACAGCGTGTGCCACTGCTGGGCCCACTCACCGGCCCGATACCAGATGTCGACCACTTCGGCGAGGCCCGCGCACCCCGAGGCGAGTTCTCCGCGGTAGACCAACAAGCTGCTGGCCTCGGCGCGGGCGAACGCGCTGAGCCACCTGTTGCCGGCCGACCGGGCCAGCCGATCTGCGGTGACGAAGGCCTCGAGAGCCGTGTCGCCGTCGGCTTGACCGGCGAACCCCTCGGCCATGGATGCCGACGCCAGGTCGGTGGGACTCCCCGACCGACGGGCTGCCGCACGGGAGACCGCCATCATCTCTCTCGCGCCGTCGTAGTTGCCGATCGAGCTCGACCCTATGGAGGCCATGTAGTAGGCGTGGGCGAGCCGCGAGTCGCTGCCCGATTCCTCGGCCAGTTTGTTCTGCCTCACGCCCTCTATCAGTCCGCCGGTGACATCGCCTCTCGCGTAGAGCACATTGGCCATCACCCGCTCTACGAGACCCGAGGGAACGACTCCTGAGCGGGTCTCGAGCCTCCTGGCCGATTCGGCGAGTGCGAGAGCCAGGTCGAACTCTCCCCGCACCCACGCGCCGTAGGCCCGCACACCGGTGATCACGGGGTGGAGCGGATGAGTTTCGTCGGCTACATCAACGACGGAATCGGCCCATGAGAACACTTCGTATCTCAGCGTTCGCATGGCATATTCACGAATCGCGCCGATGATTCCGAACGCGGTGTCGTGGTCTTCGATATGGAGCGCGAATCGCTGCGCCGCGCGGAGATCCGAGAACGAGCCATCCGCACGCAGTACGGCGTCGCGTTCGTGGGGCGTACCCAGGTCGAGCTCGACCGACCGGGCCAGCGACGCGAACTGGCCGGCATGGGAGGTGAACAGTTCCACGCTCTCCTGATCGCCGAGGCGATTGCGACCGTATTCACGCACCGTCTCCAGCATCTCGTAGCGCGTGCCCCCAAGAGCCGGCCTGCGAACGGCGAGCATCGATCGACGCGTCAGTCTCGTGAGCAGGTTGAGCACGTCGTCGCTGCGGCACAGGGTTTCGGCGGCACCCAGATCGAACTGGCCGGCGAACACCGCGAGCGACGCAAAGAGCCGTCGTTCATCGTCGTCGAGAAGGTCGTAGGACCAACTGATTGCGTCGTGCAGCGTCTGATGCCGGGGATCAGCACCACGCCTGACCCCCTTCAGAAGCCGGAACCGTTCGTCGAGCCGCCGGGCGATCTCGGTGACGTCGATGGCGCTGGCGAGCGAGGCCGCTAGTTCGATCGCCAGCGGTATCCCGTCGAGCCGGCTGCATATCTCGGTCACGGCCGGCACGCTGGTCGGGGTGAGTTCGAACCGTGGGTCGGCGGCGCGGGCACGTTCCAAGAAGAGCTCCACGGCGGGCGAGGAGGGAAGTGGATCGACCATCCACACGTGCTCTCCGGCCACCGCGAGTGGCTCACGGCTGGTCGCCACGATCGACACTGTCTCCACCTCGCGCAGTATCCGGCCGACGAGCAGCGCCACCGGTTCGACCAGATGTTCGCAATTGTCGAGCACCAGCAGCGCTCGCCGTGATCGAAGCATGTCGACGATCGCTTCATCGATGGACGACTCCTGCCGGGTGTTGACATCCAGCGACGTGGCCAGGGCATCGAGGGTGGCCTCCCGGTCGGCCACCGTCACCAGTTCGACAAGGAAAACCCCGTCGGGGTAGTCGCCGGACACTCGGCGGGCGAGCTCCAGCCCGACCGAGGTCTTGCCGACACCACCGGTGCCGACGATGGTGACCAGGCGGTTCTCGGACTGGACCTTCACGAGCCGTTCGAGAAGATCATCCCTGCCGATCAACGGCTGCAGCGCGGCCGGCAACAACGGGATCCCGAACGCGTCGCGGCCAGGGTGATCGGCATCCGCAGCTGGAGATGCCGGTTCGATCACGCGAACATCGGACACGAACTCGTATCCCTTGCCGTGGACCGTGCGAATCACACGCTGGCTGGCGCCATCGTCGCCCACCGCCTGACGAGCCGACTTGATGCGAGTGGTCAACGCCGACTCGCTCACGAACCGATCTCCCCACACATGATCAAGTAGTTCTTCCTTGCGTACGACCCGGCCACGCCGCTTGGCCAGGCAGCAGAGCAGATCGAACACCTGAGGCTCGACGGGCACCTCTTTTCCTCCGCGGCGCAGCACAACCCGGGCGAGATCAAGCTCGCAGTCGTCGAATCGCAGAATCACGCTGTGGTGGCTGACCGTCGTCGCCGCATACCTGAGACTATTCCCACCCCGATGACTGCGCATATTGTTGCCGTTCGCGCCCCCGTGTTAGCTTCAGCGAAGTTCCAAGTGCGGAGAGGCCCCGGATGATGTCGACCGCCAGATACGCCTCATACCCATCGCTCACCGACCGAACCGTGTTCGTCACCGGCGGGGCCGACGGGATCGGACGGTCGATCGTCAACCAGTTCGCGGCACAGGGGAGCCGAGTGGCGTTCGTCGACATCCAGTCCGACAAGGCCAAGACCACCGTGGAACAATGCGTGGCCGAGAACTCGCGCCACATGCCGCTGTTCTACGAAGTCGACCTGCTCGACATTGCGGCACTTCGCGAGGCCATGGCGGCGGCCCGGCGAGACATGGGCAGCATCGAGGTGTTGGTCAACAATGCCGCCAGCGACGACCGTCACTCATGGCAGGACATGACCCCCGAATACTGGGACAACCGAATCAACACCAACCTCCGCCACTACTTCTTCGCCATCCAGGCCGCCGCGCCGGGAATGATCGACGCTGGTTCGGGGTCGATCATCAACATCGGCAGCAGCAGCTACATGATGCAGGAGGACTTCTTTCCCGGTTATGCCATCGCCAAGTCGGGGGTGGAGGGAATCACCCGCACCATGGCCCGCACGTTCGGGCCCCACAACGTGAGGGTCAACACGGTGCTGCCCGGTTGGTGCGCCACCGAAAAACAGCTTTCTATGTGGTGGACCCCGGAGGGCGAGGCCCAGACGCTGGAGGACCAGGCACTCAAACGTCGGATCTACCCCGACGAATTTGCCCAGATGGTGTTGTGGCTTGCGGCCGACGACGGTGCCGCCTGCACCGCGCAAAGTTTCATGGTCGACGGCGGACGTTTCTGAGCCAGCGCGGTGGCGGTCGACGGGACAGCACCAACGGCGACCTGAAGGTGGCTCACGTGACCATGACCGTGACCGGGGTCGCTTTCGGGTAGGCGGGCCACAGCCGGCTAGGCATCCATTCGGAAGGGGAATGACTCGACCGGGCATGACTCGGGGCCGTAGGCGGTGATGCCGAACCTCGCCACCGTTGCGAGAATGGCATCGACCACATCGGGATCCAGGTCGTGGCGTCGCCGGACCACACCCCCGGCGGCGGTGCGGCTCACCATCGCCCAGTCGACCCCACGCTTTGCCTCGCACCCCCAGGCGTCGAGGACCGGCAAGAGGGCGGCTTCGGCATCGGCCAGCACGTGTTCGTAGTGGACCACCATCCATCGCCCGCGTTTGGTGGGGTCCGTGGCTGCGATCTGCTCTGCGCACCAGGCGGAAGCCAGGTACTCCTCCGGCCGGCGAGCGGCCGCAACGGCGTCGGCGTGTTCGGGCCAAAGCCGCAGGAAGCCCGACAGGTCGATCGATTCGGGATGACGCCAACTTCCCTCGGCCAGCTGCGACGCCACTGTCGCCACTGGGTGCCGTACCACGACAAGGGGGTCAAGGCAGGATGGGTTGTGGTCGAGGGTGCCGAGCAGACCATTGGCCCTCACCGACTTCACCAGGACTGATCGCGCCGAAACGGAGACTCTGAGAGGCTGATCTTCGGCCATCCACCAGTTGATGACCCGTCCACCCAGCACGGCATCGATCCACTCGGCCCTGCTCCCGGTCAGACCATCGGCTGGCAGATAGTCGCCCCAACCGAATCCGTGCTGACCGGCGGCGGTGGCCTTCGGGTGGAGGGGTTCGAAGATCATGAGGGATCCGGTGGCATCGGCGAGGCGCGACCCGATCCATGTCGTGCCACCCCGGGGTGAGCCGCACACGACGAGGGCCGGGCCGCGAGGGGGAACGACCCGCATCCGGGCGAGCACCGCACCGCGCCTCATCGTGC
>CAZDYO010000053.1:4391-9840 GCA_964509555.1 uncultured Acidimicrobiales bacterium | reverse complement strand
CATCACCCTCGCGTTGTCGTCCACCGACAATTGGCTGCTGCCGCCGCGATGGGAGCCGACCGAACACTTGATTCCCGGTTTCGGGTCTCACCACGAGATCTCACCGGACGTGGTCACAATCGACATGGCCTACGACGACGGCACGATCATCAGCAATCGCGAGCCCGAGCCGAGGTTCCGCAGAGATGTTCCCACCGGCGGATCCCTGGCCTTGCTCAGCACCCGGCGCGTGATCGAGAATCGTCGCGACCGCAGAGTTCCCGAGCAGCGAATCGACTCTTCGGACTGGTGGGCCTGGCCCATTCCTCCGTCGGGCATCGTGACCATCGCCGTCAACTGGAGCGCCGAGGCCATCCACGGCGTGATCGAGCTCGACGCCAACTCCATACGCGGATCGGCCGAAGCGCTCCGGTCCAGCTGAGTCGGGCGGTGGGCCGTTCTTGTGAACGGCCGCGATGCTGTGTTCTACTCTCGCTCCGGGCGTCGATGACTGGTTGTCGACCGGGCCGCCGAGTGAGTTGTGGAGGAGCACCGGGATGGTGGAGATCGAGGGAAGCGTGGTGGTCGTCACCGGCGCGGCGCGGGGCCTCGGACGCTCCCACGCGTTGGCATTCGCGGCCGCCGGAGCCCGAGTGGTGGTGAACGACCTGGGAGTGGATCGCGACGGAACCGGGGGCACGAGCGATGCGGCCAACGAGGTGGTGGCAGAGATCGTCGCCTTGGGCGGTGAGGCGGTGGCCAACGCCGCCGATGTGGCCGATTGGGGTCAGGCGGAGGAGATGATCGCCCAGGCGGTGGACCGTTGGGGGCGAGTCGACACGCTGGTGTGCAATGCCGGATTCTTGCGCGACCGGATGCTGGCCGGGATGTCCGAAGACGAATGGGACTCGGTGATACGCGTTCACCTCAAGGGTCATTTCGCACCGGCCCGCCACGCGATCGCCCATTGGCGCGAGCGGGCCAAGTCGGGTGAGGAAGTGGTGGCCCGGGTGGTCAACACATCGTCGGGCGCGGGTCTGATGGGCTCGATCGGCCAGGGGAACTACGCGGCTGCCAAGGCCGCGATTGCGCTGCTCACGGTGCAGGAGGCGGCCGAATGGGGGCGTTACGGCGTGGCCGTCAACGCGGTTGCTCCCGATGCCCGCACCCGCATGACCGCCGGTGTCTTCTATTCGGAGGAGGCCCCGGACGGGTGGGACGAGAAATCACCCGACAACGTGTCGCCCTTGGTGGTGTGGCTCGGTAGCCCCGCGTGTGACGTGAGTGGCCGGGTGTTCGAGTGCACGGGCGGGCAGCTCAACGTGTGTGATGGCTGGCAGCACGGCCCGGTGAGGTCGGTCGGCGACCGCATGATGACGGTGGAGGAGGCCGGTCGGTTGGTTCACGAGTCGTGTGGGGCCGCGCCCGACCCGGCTCCGGTTTTCGGCGCCGGGGGCTGATCGATGGATTTCGACGACACGCCGGCCGAGAGCGAATGGCGCGGCCAATGCATCGAGTTTCTGGCCGGGCACGCCGAACGGCGCCCGGCCGAGGTTGATTGGAGCGAGAGCGTCTGGGCCCGGGCGGCCTCGGATGAGCAACACACGGCCCACGTCGAGGCCTGCCGCAAGTGGCAGAAATGCAAGTTCGACAACGGGTGGGCCGGTCTCACCTGGCCCACCGAGTTCGGAGGCCGCGGTCTCTCAAGTCATTTCGCCGGAATCTTCGCCGAGGAGGAGGCCAAGTTCGATGTGGCCACCGGCATGTCGGCCCAGTCGATCGGGATGGCCGGCCCGACCATCATCGCTCACGGCACCGACGATCAAAAGCAACGTTTTCTCACCCCGATGCTCACCGGCGAACACGTTTGGTGTCAGCTCTTCTCCGAGCCGGGTGCCGGGTCGGACCTGGCCGGCCTGCGCACCGCCGGGGTGGTCGACGGCGACGAAATGGTGGTCAACGGCCAGAAGGTCTGGACCTCCAGCGCCACCGATGCCGCGTGGGGGATGCTGCTGGTTCGCACCAACCCCGACGTGCCCAAGCACCGCGGCATCACCTATCTGCTGGTCGACATGGCGTCGCCGGGGATCGACATTCGGCCACTCAAGCAGATAACCGGCCGCTCGGAATTCAACGAGGTGTTCCTCGACGATGTGAGGGTGCCACTCGACAACGTGGTTGGCGAGATCGACAAGGGATGGGGTCCAATCCTGACCACCCTGGCCAACGAACGCACCGGAATCGCCACCGGGGCCCGGGCCGGAATCGCCGACATCATCGCGCTGGCCCGGCGATTCGGCGTGGCCGACGATCCGATGATCCGACAGGAAATGGCCCGGCTTCACGAGATCGCGGAGACCATGCGGTTCCTCGGATATCGGGTGAGGTCGTCGGCGTCGCGCGGAGAATCTCCGGGGCCCGAGAGTTCGGTGCTCAAGCTGGCCGCGTCGCGCCGGTTGGCTCTCCAAGGTGATCTGGTGATGTCGATCATGGGGGCCAAGGCCATGCTCTACGACAGCGACGCCGAGATGAACGGCTTCTGGCACAACTACGCGTTTCTCATGCAGTGGGCATCGCGTATTGGCGGGGGAACCGAGGAAGTGCAACGCAACATTGTTGGCGACAACGTGCTGGGTCTGCCCCGCGAGCCCCGGGTCGACAAGGGGATTGCGTTCCGCGACATTCCTTGCTGAGCGGGCCGTTGGCAGTCCGGGCCCCCGGCTGAACCGTGGCCGTGTGAATGGAACCTGAATCATCACTGATCGGGTAGACCCGCGAGTGCCGCGGGTGCGATACCGTGCCCTCACTGATCATCCGCCTTGCGCGCCGGAGGAATCCATGAAGCTCGTAACCGCAGTCATCAAGCCATTCAAGTTGGAAGACGTGAAGAGCGCTCTTGCCGACGTGGGGGTGCAGGGCATGACCGTCACCGAGGTGCAGGGGTTCGGCCGCCAGGGCGGCCACAGTGAGACCTATCGCGGCACCGAGTATCGGGTTACGTTCACTCCCAAGACCCGTATCGAGGTGATGGTCGACGAAAGCCATGTCGACGAGGTGGTCGACGCGGTGCTCACCTCGGCTCGCACCGAGAAGATCGGCGACGGCAAGGTATGGGTCACCCCCATCGAGACCGTGGCCCGCATTCGCACCGGTGAGCGCGGGGTCGACGCGCTGTAGTTCTTCTTGCTCAGGCGGGCTTCACGGCCACGCCCCGGTAGAAACGCGCCAACGGCTTGAGACCTTTCGCGTACCATTCATCGAGTGATTCGATCTCGAATCCGGCGTCGAGCAGCATGGCCCGATGGTCGCGATCGAGATGACAGCCGTCGCCGATGCGTTTCTGGATCGGGTTGAGTCGGCTCTGCCACTTGGCCACCTTCTCCTCGGGGGCCAGGCCGTGTTCGAGCACGTGGAACCGGCCGCCGGGCTTGAGCACCCGCATGATCTCCGACAACGCCAACGATGCGTCGGGGATGGTGCACAGCGTGTAGGTGGACAGGGCGGCGTCGCATGATTCGTCGTCGAGGGGCAGCGACTGGCCGTCGAGGCCCACGTACTGCACGTCGACATGGGTGTTGGCCACCCGTTCGGCGGCCAGCTTCTGTCCGATCTTGGCCGGGTCAACCGCGTAGACGGTGGTGACCTCCGGCGGGTAGAGCGACACGTTGAGCCCCGACCCGAACCCGATCTCCACCACTTTGCCGTGGAGACCCTCAACCGTCTGCGACCGGTATTTCATCACCTCGCCGGTGGAGAGCAGCTTGTCGATCGCTCTTGGAAGAACCTGTTCTCTGTAAATGCCCATGGGAGAGTGTGGCGCGTGGGCGGGGCCTGTGTCAGGCGTGGGCTTCGAGAAGGGTGACCGTGCGATCGGTGTCGGTGACCACGATCCGGTCGATGGAGTGCATCGGGGTGTGGGACGCGGTGATCAGATGGGTGAGGCCGGTGCCGGGATTGTCCCACGCCACCACCGATTCCCAGGAGCCGTCCTGATCGATCACCCACATCACGTAGCGGTCGATGGGCTTGAGCCCGGACGCATCGAGTTTGATCTCGGTGCCCCATGGCTGTTCGTTGACCACTAGGGTGGCGTGGTCGGCCTGCATGATGGCCAGGTCGAGGGTGTGGCCGTTGCCGCCGGAACGCAGTTGGCTGAGGCCGGCGACCCCGACCAGCAGGGCCACGGCGGCGGCGAGGGCCAGCGCCGTGGTGCGCCAGCGGCGGCGGCCCCTCCGTAGATCGGCAAGTTCGTTGGCGGCTGCGGTTTCGATTTGCTGGGCGAGCGTGGGGTCGATGGCCGATTCGAGGTCGGCGTCGGTGAGGCGGGCCAGCAGCCCGGGGATCGATGCCAACTCGGATACTTCGGCCCGGCATGATTCGCAGGCTTCGAGATGCTGCACGAACTCGGAGCGTTCGTCGGGTTCGAGTGCACCGAGCACATGAGCCGCGGCCCATGTGGCGTATGGATCGGGGGTGGTGGTCACAGCACGCCTTCCTCTTCGAGGCCGCTTCGCAATGCCCGCATCGCATAGTGGAGACGGGACTTGACGGTACCGTCGGGAATGTCGAGCCGGCCGGCGATCTCCTTGGTGGAGAGGCCCTCCCAGTAGGCGGCGGTGATCACGCTGCGGTGGTCGTCACGCAGGCCCCTAACCGCGTCGGCCACCAGCGAACGTTCGGCCACCCGTTCGGCGTGGTCTTCACCCGCCGGGGTGTGGATGCTGTCGGGGAGTTGGTCGGTGACCACCGCGAGGTGGCGCTTGTCGCTCCGGTGTCGGGTGGCGGCAACGTTTCGGGCGATGCCGAACATCCACGATCGTTCGTTACCTCGTGTCGGGTCGAACTGGTCGTATTTCCGCCACGCCGACAACACCACTTCCTGGACCACTTCCTCAGCGGTCCGGCGATCACCGAACCGGCCCTGGGCCCAGCCTTGAATCGCCGGGCCGTGCTTCTCGTAGAGCCGACGCGCCAGTAGTTCGGGGGAGGCGTGCTCGGGGCTGAGTTCGGGTGCTGATGGTGGGGTCATGTGGTGGGTGTCGGTGGGACCCGGGGCCGGAAGGTTGGGCGTATTGTTCTTCCGGCCCCGAATTCTGTCGCGTCGGCTGCCTGGATTTCAGCCGACGGTGTACTTGATGGGTAGGACTGCGACCTTGTCGGCGGCGGTTTTGGCGGGGACGTCGGTGGTGACGTCGGGGGGCATGAATTCGTAGATGCCGTTGGAGTTGGCGTCGACGTGGGCCATGGGCCAGACGGTGGCGTCGGCGGTGATGGCGGTGTTGAGGGTGACGACGACGTCGGTGCTGGCACCGGCGGGGAGCAGGTCGCTCCAGCCGAGGATCGGGCCGGGGGAGCCGCCGTTGTCGGCGTGGATCACGATGAATCCGTCGGAGGGCAGGTCGATGGATGCGACGGTGACGGTGGTGCCGTCGCCGGTCTGGTCGGCGGCGTCGATCGATGCCGGGCTGGT
>CAZDYO010000053.1:0-4291 GCA_964509555.1 uncultured Acidimicrobiales bacterium | reverse complement strand
GCTGGTGCCACTGTCGCCGCATGCGGCGGCCAGCAGTGAAAGGCCGAACACGGCTGCGATCAGTTTCTTGGACATCGGGGTTTCCCTCCGTGGGAAGTGGGTGCTTTGGTGTTGCCGCCCCGAGCCATGACTGGTTCCGGGAGGCGGTGTCGGGGGTTGATACGCACGCCGGGTCCGGAATGGTTCACGGAAATCACGAATTTCATCCGGTGATGGTGATGGTGCCGGTCATGAACGGGTGGATGTTGCAGAAGAATTCGAAGGTGCCCGGAGTGTCGAGGGCGATCATCTGCTGGGTCTTGCCTTCGATGAACGGGATCTCGAACGAACCGTCGACTGCTGTGAACGTGTGGCCGACCCCATCGAGATTGTCGACGGTGATCAGTGTGCCGGCGGCCAGTGGGCCAATCTCGCCGAACGCGAAATCGGATATTTCGAGAGTGGCCGTGGGCACGGTGGTGTTGGTTGCCTGCCCGGCTGTTTGACCAGATCCGAGGGGATCGTCGACGGCGCATCCGGTGATCAGACTTGCGAGAACGGCCGCCAGGGCGATTTGATGTGGGCGCGAAGTGGACATGTGAGCTTTCTGCAGTCGACAGTGTCGGAGGCGATTCGATGTTCGGACACCCATACGCCCGGTGTTGTCGTGTTGGTTCACAAATGTTGCACTGGATTACGAAAGTGAGAGCCTGATGAGTGTTCCAATCACCGACGCGGCCACGTTCTGGGAGCTGCTCGAACGCCGGGCCGCGGCCTCGCCCGGTCTGCCTTTGCTGATCGACGATGCCGGCCGGACGCTGACCTGCGCCGAGTTCAAGGACCGGGCCGAGCGGGTGGCCGCCGGGCTTCACGATCTCGGTATCGGGGAGGGCACCGCGGTGACCTGGGAGCTCCCGACCCGCATCGAGACCATCGTGACCAGCTTTGCGTTGTCGAGGCTCGGCGCGGTGCAGAACCCGATCATCCACATCTACCGCCATCGTGAGGTGGGTTTCTGCATCCGCCAGACCGGCGCCGAGTTCGTGATCGTGCCGGGGGAGTGGAACGGGTTCGACTACCGGGCCATGGTCGAGGAGGTGACCTCCGATCTCGACTCGCCGCCCAAGATCCTGCTCGGCTATTCCGACCTGCCGGAGGCCGACCCGGCCACGCTCCCGCCGGCCCCGACCGTGGCGCCCGGCGCCGAGCCCCCGGTGAGGTGGCTCTACTACACCTCGGGGACCACCTCCGACCCGAAGGGCGTGAAGCACACCGACCAGACCCTCATCGCCGCCGGCGTGGGGTTGGCCAAGGCCCTCGAGGCCACATCGGATGATGTGGGCACGATCGCGTTTCCGTACTCGCATATTGGCGGCCCCGACTACATCGTGATGATGCTGGTTAACGGGTTCCCGGCGGTGTTGATCGAGAAGTTCACCCCGGCCGGTGCGGTGGCCGCCTACGCCCGCCACGGCGCCACGATCATCGGTGGGTCGACCGCCTTCTACCAGATGTTCCTGGCCGAGGATCAGAAGGTGGACGGGCCCGCGATGCCCCGGCTGCGGGCGATGGCCGGCGGCGGCGCGCCCAAGCCACCCGAGATCTACTACGAGGTGTTGGAGAAGATGGGTGTGCCGATCGCCCACGGCTACGGCATGACCGAATGCCCGATGATCTGCCAGGGTTCGCCCAGCGACTCCGACGATCAGCTCGCCAACACCGAGGGCGCTCCGGTGGAGGGGTGTGAGGTCTCGATCGTGAAGGCCGACGGCACCGACGCCGCCCCCGGCGAGGAGGGCGAGGTGAGGGTGAAGGGCCCGATGCTGTTCAAGGGATACACCGACTCGTCGCTCGAGGCCGATGCGTTCGATGCCGAGGGCCGGTTCCGTACCGGCGATCTGGCGGTCCGCCACGCCGATGGCCATGTGACCCTCACCGGACGGGTGAAGGACATCATCATCCGCAAGGGCGAGAACATCTCGGCCAAGGAGATCGAGGATGTGCTCTACGCCCTGCCCCAGGTGGAGAACGCCGCGGTGATCGGCTTGCCCGACCGTGAGCGCGGCGAGCGGGTGTGTGCGGTGGTCGAAACCGCGGCCGGCAGCGAGCCGCTCACCTTCGACCAGATGGCCGCCGCCTGCTCCGAAGCGGGTCTGATGCGACAAAAAACGCCGGAACAGCTCGAAATCCACGATGGCCCGTTGCCGCGCAACGCAACGATGAAGATACTCAAGTACGAACTTCGTGACCTCTACAAGGGGAAGGCTTGGCCGTGAGCGCTGCTCAGATTTTTCACAACCCACATTGAAACTCCTCTCAGAAGGCCGTGGCGGTCGCCACGGAGATGGGCGTTGATCATGAAGTGGTCCTCTACATGAAGACCCGGCCCGACGCCGAGACCCTGAGGGGCATCATCGCCAAGCTCGAGGATCCGGTGGAGAACCTGGTCCGCAAGGATTCGCAGTTCAAGAAGCTGGAGCTCAACCCCGACGACTACGTGGGCAACCCCGACGCCGTGGTGGACATCCTGGTGAAGTACCCCCGCCTCATCCAGCGGCCGATCATCGTGACCGACGACAAGGCCATAATCGGCCGGCCGCTTGGCGACGAGAAGGCCAAGGACCGCCTCGCGGCCATCTTCGGCTGACAATTCAGGGAGTTTCAGGCCACCGGCACCTCGTTGGCGACCACGTGGGTGATGGGAATATCGGGGAATTGATGACGCAGCCTGTCCGGGACGTTGCCCTGCCACCAGGGTGATTCCCGCCGGGGCAGAGTGGACACGATGATCGCCGCGAGGTGGGCAGTATCGATGATCGACATGGCGTCGCTCACCGCCATCACCGGGTCGCTGTCGCCGGTGTGTCCATCTGCTCCCATTCCCATCTCGGCCATGCGTTCGAGGATGTCGTCGAGCGCTCGTTGAGCGGACATGTCTGAGGTGTCGGGGTCGGGCGGGGTGTCGTCGGGGTAATAGCGAGGCACGACCAGATGGAATCGGCAGTAGGGGTCGGCCACTCGCAACTCGTGGAGGTGTTCCATGAGGTGCGCGCCTCCAAGGGTCCGATGTGCCACGACAAGGTATTGACGCATCACGCGCCTCCTTTCGTCGGGAGACCCCAGTGCCTCCCGGCACTCGTTGGTGTGTAGACCCTACGCCTGTTCGGACCCCGGGGCCATGGGCAATCGCGGCGGCCGCTCTTCGTGGCGGAATGCTCATCACGCCGCCGCCTTTCCGGTGATGGGTCCGTCGCGGGCCGTGGGGCCGTCGGACTGCTCGGCGAACACGGGCAAGGTGACCCAGGAACCGTCGGGCTGTTGGTGGAGCCGGATGTGACCCTCGTGGAGAAGCGTGTGACATCTCTGGCACAGCAGCGCCAGACCGTCGATGTCGGTGGACCCGCCTCGGGACCACTCGACTCGGTGATGGACTTGGCAACGGTGTCTGGGGGCTCCGCAGTTGACGCAGCCGCGGTCGCGCACCGCCGCCATCAGCCGCTGGCCGTCGTTAGCTAGCCTTCGCGCTCGCCCCAGCCAGAGTGGTCGGCCGGGGCCGTCGAACAATGCGCCGAGCCAAGTGGTGTTGCTCGGCAGTTGGGCCAGAACTGACGAAGGAACGGGCCCGGTGTCGAGGATTTCACATCTGCCGTTGGGGTCGGCGCCGGTGATCACCGAGAGGTCGGCGACGACAACGACGTTGGTGGAACCTCCGCCGCCCGCAGGATCCGGCAGCTTGCTGTCGGCCTGGTGTGGGCTGGCAACTCCCAACAGCCTGGCGATGGCGTCGCAACGCCGCTGGGCTGGTGTGCGGATGTCGTTGGGCTTGCCGTCGCGGCCGCCATCGGATCGCCACAGGGCCTCCGTCTCGGCATCGAAGCCGGCGACAACTGCGGCCCCGGTGACGGGATCGAACTCGATGTTGCACACCATCATCCCGGCGGAGTTGGTGAACCACGAGGCGCGGCGGGCCTTGCGCTGGGACTCGAGCTGGGCCTCGGCATCTTCGAGGCTCTGGTGGCTGCGGATCCAGTCGCGGATCTCTCGGGATGCGAGATCGGCAGGTCTCGCCTCGCAGGTGGCCAGAAGTTTGGGGTCGGAGTCGACCGCTTCGGGCGAGATCGCACCGGCGGCCCGGATGAGTGAGTCGACGGTCTCGGCTGGAATCCGGCCGGATGCGAGGCTTTCGGCGACGCGGGGCATCTTGGCCAGGTATTCGCCACGCGTTGATTTCTTGGACGCCTGGCGGCCGGAGCAGTGAGTGACGGATCGCAACACCCCCGCAGCGTCGAGCCCGGAGTCGCCAAGAGAGTCG
>CAZDYO010000052.1:0-9905 GCA_964509555.1 uncultured Acidimicrobiales bacterium | reverse complement strand
GCTGTCACCGGATCGTAGGGATTCGACCCCAGAACCGGAGATCACGGTTCCGTCGGCTGCTCGTTCGAGCATCCCCATGTCATGAAGCCGGGCCACGAGTCGGGAGGCGGTCGAGCGGGGGATCCCGCTGCGGCGGCCGATCTCGAGCACCCCGATGGGCCGGCCGGCGGCGGCCACCGTCTGCATGATTGTGAACGCCCTCTCAACCGTCCCGGATGAGCGTGGGCTGGGCCCTTTGGGATCGGGTGGCCGGCTCGTGTCCTTGGACATTGACGATGAAGCGGGTCCGGCCATAGGCTGCATCCTATATCCCAGGACATCCCGCTGAGTGGGACACCCGACTTCTACGACTACGACCATGCGCCGGTGTCATCGGCGAGGCGGGTCGGCGAGTTCGCGGTGATCCAATGGCCCGATGGACTCAAGTTCCGCGCCCATGCCCTTTGGCTCTGGGAGAACAGATTGAACGGGGCGATCGATGGTCCCACCCGTGAGGGCACCATCGATCCCGCCGAGCTACCCGATGCCGCCGTGATGGCATCCGCCCGGCCAACTGGCGACGGGCATCTGGAGGTTCGCTGGCACACCGCCCCGCCCAGCATCCACCATTGCGGTTGGCTGCGCCACGTGGCCGAGGGCCGACATCTGGCGCAGGCCGGAATCCCCGCGGCTCAACCATGGACCGTCGCCGATCTGCCTTCCCCACCGAGCTTCGACGGGAACGCCGTGCTCGATGGAGACGACGACGCTCTCATGCGGTGGCTGGGCGCTATGTGTCGCCACGGACTCGCCCGCCTCGAAGGGCTGCCGACCATCGACGATGTTCTACCGGCGATCACCCGTCGAATAGGGGCACTCCGGGAGACGAACTTCGGGCTCACCTGGCCGGTCACCGTCGACCTGGTCCCCACCAGTACCGCCAACACCTCCCTGCCACTTCCTCCACACACGGATCTCCCGACCCGCGAAACGCCCCCCGGATTCCAGTTCCTCCATTGCCGGGCCAATACCTGCTCGGCCGGTAACAGCACAATGACAGATGGCCTGGCCGTGATCGAGCGCCTGCGAACCACCGATCCGGCAGCCCTCGACGCGCTCTCCACCCTCAAGTGGGTGTTCTTCGACCGTTCGCCAAGCCATGACCATCGCTGGTCGGGGCCGATCATCGACCGGGGAGGCCCGGGTCAACCACTGACACTGAGAGCCTTCCATCCGGTACGGGCCTTCCCCGACATGGCCGCGGCCGACGTGCCGCGGGCCTACGCGGCGTTGCGCAGCTTCGGTCGAATCGCCGAGGACGACGACCTTCGACTCAGATACCCGTTCCGTCCCGGAGATCTCGTGGGGTTCGACAACCGTCGCATACTCCACGGGCGACAGGCGATCGACGTCGGAAGCGGCATTCGTAGTCTCCATGGCTGCTATGTGGACCACGACGAGGTGTATTCCAGGCTGAGGGTGCTGGTCCGTCGCCGGGTCGCCGGGATTGCGTCGATACCCGAACCCACAACGAACCCAGGGGAAACATGAGCGTCTTCATCACTTGTGCCGTCACCGGTGGTGGCGACACCGTCGGCAAGTCGGTCCACGTGCCGGTCACCCCCGAACAGATCGCCAACGCGGCGATCGATGCGGCCAAGGCCGGTGCCGCGATTGTCCACTGCCACGTACGTGACCCGCAGACCGGCAAGCAGAGCAGGGATCTCGGCCTCTACAGGGAACTCACCGACCGGATCCGCTCTGCCGACACCGATGTTGTCCTCAACCTCACTGGCGGCACCGGAGCCGACCTGACCCTCGCCGATGTCGAGAATCCGCTCCCACCGGATCCGACCGGCACCGACCTGGCCGGAGCCACCGAGCGCATGGCCCACATACGCGAGTGCATGCCCGAGATCGCCACCATCGACATGGGGACCATGAACTTCGGCGAGGGCAACTACATCATGACCAACACCACTTCGCAGCTCGATGAGATCGCCCGTCAGTTCCTGGAACTCGACGTTCAGCCAGAACTCGAGTGTTTCGATTCCGGGCACCTCTGGTACGCGAAAGACATGGAGGCCAGGGGTCTGCTGCGCGATCGGATGCTGGCGCAGCTGTGCATGGGTGTCCCATGGGGAGCCCCAGACGACATGAACACGTTCATGGCCATGGTCAACAATGTTCCCGACCATTGGACCTTCTCGGCCTTCTCGATCGGCCAGCGACAACTCGAATATGTCGCCGCCGCCTACCTGTCGGGCGGCAACATCCGCGTCGGACTCGAGGACAACCTCTATCTCGAGAAGGGGGTCAAGGCCACCAACGCGGATCTGGTCGACCGGGCCGCGGTCATTCTCTCGGCGATGAACGTCGACATCATGGGGCCCGCTGAGGTTCGCGAGCAGCTCGGACTCGTCAAGCACCCGTGAGCACGATGAACGACGTCACCGGGGGAGCCCACGTAGCCATCATCGGGTCGGGTGTGATCGGTGCGGCGTGGGCGGCCCGATTCGCGCTCCACGGATTCGAGGTGAGGGTCAGCGACCCCAATCCTGATTTGAAGCGGATCATCGGGGAGGTCTTCAACAATGCCCGTGCCGCTTGGGCAGATCTGGGGTTGCCATCGGTCGTCGAAGGGCGGGTGGAGATCGTCGGCAGTATCGAAGAGGCAGTCACCGGGGCCGTTCACGTCCAGGAAAGTGCCCCGGAGAACGCCGATCTCAAGCGGGCGATCATGGCCGAGGTCGACGCTCATGCTCCGGCGGCCACAGTCGTGGCGTCGTCAACCTCCGGCATTCTCCCGACCGACCTGCAGGCCGGCTTGACCCATCCGGAGAGAGTGGTGGTGGGGCATCCGTTCAATCCGGTCTACCTGCTGCCCTTGGTGGAGGTGTGCGCTGGCCAGTCCACGTCCCCGGAAGCTGTCGGGGCGGCGATGACCACCTACCGGGCGGTGTCGATGAAGCCCCTGCACGTGAGAGTTGAAATCGATGCGTTCATCGCTGATCGGTTGCTTGAGGCGGTGTGGCGTGAGGCACTGTGGCTCGTCAATGACGGTGTCGCCACAACCGGCGAGATCGACGACGCCATCCGTTTCGGATTCGGTCTGCGGTGGGCACAAATGGGGTTGTTCGAGACGTATCGGGTCGCGGGTGGCGAAGGTGGAATGGCCCACTTCATTCGCCAGTTCGGCCCGGCTCTGCAGTGGCCGTGGTCGAAACTCACTGATGTCCCCGAACTGACCGACGAGTTGGTGGACACCATCGCGGCCCAGTCGGATGCGCAGTCGGGCGAGCACACGATTCGCGAGCTCGAACGGATCCGTGATCGAAACCTGGCGGTGATGCTGCGGGCCCTGGAGGGCGAAGCCTGGGGTGCGGGCCGGACCCTTGCCGAGCAGAGAGCCGAACTGTCCTGACGCCTCCCTCGGCAATACCAGCCCCATCCACCCCACCCCCTGACCGGTTTTGTGAACGTTTCGAGTCCCATATGGGACTCGAAACGTTCACAAAACCGGTCAGGGGGTGGCGCGGATGCCGTCTATCAACATGTTGACCAGGAACTCGAAGCTTTCGTCGTGTGATCCCCGGCCGAGATTGTCGAGGGCCTCGAGAGTGACGAACCCGTGGAGTGACGCTCGCAGGCTCCGTCCGGCCTTGACGGCATCGTCACCGTTGAGTCCGAACCCGGCCAGCAGAGCGTCCATCGTGTCGAGAGCCGCCCGCCCGGCCGCCTTGCGGGCCGCGGAGTCGGGCGCAGCGCGCAGCGTGAGTTCGTAGCGTCCGGGGTACGTGTTGGCCCAAGTTCTGTAGGCCGAGGCGAACGCGGCGATGGCTCGGTCGCCGGGCTTTCCCTCGACCGAGTCTCGCAGCACCTCCCCGAACTCTGCTGTGACCTCCAGCGCCAACTCGTCGAGTAGCCCGTGAAGGCCGTCGACGTGGCTGTACAACGACGGCGGCTTCACCCCCAGCGTGTCGGCCACGGCTGTGATCCGCAGTCCGGCCAGACCGCGACGGTCGACCATGTCGAGCGCGGTTGAGAGAACGTCGCTGTGGGTGATGCCGAGACGCCTCGCCATGTTGTTGCCCTCCCGTGCGATCGATCGGACGACTGTGACCCGTCGCAAGCGAACTTGAGCGACGATTCTGTCATGCCTATGATGCTTAGGCAACGTCGTCTTCCGTACGACGCTGTCGGGCGACATCCCCCCAACACAGGAGCCGCACCAATGAGCGAGCGCTACACGATCATCTCCTCCGACAGCCATGCCGGTGGAAACATGAAGATGTACGAGGAATACCTCGACCCGGCGTGGAAGGAACCGTTCGTCGAGTGGCGCGGCGCCTACAAGAACCCCTACCGCGACCTGCAGGACGACGGTCGCTCCCGAAATTGGGACAACGACCGTCGCGTCAGCGAGCAATACGCCGACGGGGTGGTGGCCGAGATCACCTTCCCCAACACCGTCCCGCCGTTCTACCCGACCGGAATGTTGATCGCCTACCCGCCGAGGGACCACAACGACTACCTGCGTCGCCGGGCCGGCATCGACGCTCACAACCGCTGGCTGAAGGACTGGTGCGACGAATACCCGTATCAAAGATGCGGACTACCGCAGATCTTTCTCGACGACCTTGACGATGCCATCTCCACGCTCGAGTGGGCCGCAGCGGAGGGCTTCCGAAGTTTCATGCTTCCCCACGTGGCCCCGGACGTGGATCTGCCCGGGCTCTGGTCCCCCCACTGGGACCGCTTGTGGGCCACCGTCCAGGACCTCGGATTGGTCATGACCCAACACGGCGGCAACGGAACCCCCAACTACGGAAAGGACCCGGCCTCCGGAGTGATCTTTCTGCTGGAGGTGCCCTTCCACGCCCACCGCAATCTCGCCCACCTAATCATGTCGGGCGTGTTCGAGAGGTTCCCAGACCTGAAGTACGTGATGACGGAGCAGGGGGTTGCCTGGGCCGTCGAGGATCTGAGGCGCATGGACGCCTACCACCGGCAGATGGCATCCGGGCGAGTGGGAGAACTCGGGTTCTCGGCCGACATCATTCTCCCGATGAAGCCCAGCGAATACTTCGAACGCAACGTGTGGATCGGCGCCAGCTTCCCATCACCGGGCGAGGCCGCGGCCATTCGCAGCCTCGGAGTCCACAAGGTGATGTGGGGCAGCGACTACCCCCACCATGAGGGCACCTACCCGTACTCCCTCGAGTCGCTCCAGAGGTCGTTCCACGACTGGGACGAGGCCGACCTGCGCAAGGTGTTCGCCGGGAACGCCGCCGATGTCTACGGGTTCGATCTGGAGGCACTCGCCCCGTTGGCAGCCCAATACGGTCCCACCGTGGAGCAGGTCGCCACTCCGCTGGTCGAGATCCCGCCGAAGGCCACGAGCCCGGCGTTCTTCAAGTCGTGAGTTTCGGAGATGGCGCGCAAGCGGACCTAACATCGCCCGCGTGACCAACGGCCCGCACTCATACCAGGGATTCAACGGCCGGGTCGGACGGGTCTTCTCCACCTCCGAACCCGACTGGCCCCGTCCACCGACCGCACCCGGCGGCGCCCCCAACGTGATCGTGATGCTGGCCGACGACCTCGGGTTCGCCGATCTGGGATGTTACGGATCAGAGATCGACACCCCCGAGACCGACCGTCTGGCCGCCGCGGGACTGCGTTACACCAACTTCCATGTCAACCCGATGTGCTCGCCCACACGGGCCTCGATGCTCACCGGCCTCAATCACCACATGGCCGGCATGGGACACGTGGCCCACAGCGACCCCGGGTTTCCCGGTTACGCCCATGAGATCCGAGACGACGCCGTCACAATGGCCGAGCTGTTCCGCGACAGCGGCTGGGCCAGCCTCATGGTCGGGAAATGGCATCTGTGCAAGGACTCCAACCTCTCGGAGGCCGGGCCGCGTCACTCGTGGCCGTTGCAGAAGGGCTTCGACCGGTTCTACGGAATCCTCGACGGGTTCACCAACTTTCACCAACCGCATCGACTCTACGAAGACAACCACCACGTGGACATCGATCGCTACCCGGACGGCTACTACTTCACCGACGACATCACCGACCGGGCCATCGGGATGATTCGCGAGGTCAGGTCATCACATCCGACCAAGCCTTTCTTCCTCTACTTTTCCCATGGGGCGGTCCACGCGCCGCTGCAGGCCAAGGCAGTCGACATCGAGAAGTACCGCGGCGCGTACGACACCGGATGGGATGCCATTCGCCAAGCCCGCTTCGTGCGTCAGCAGGAACTCGGGGTGATTCCGGCGGGTGCCGTGCTACCACCCCGCAACCACGAACTCGGTCACGAGGTGGAGCCCTGGGATCAGCTCGGAGACAACGCCAAGCGGGTCTTCGCCCGATACCAGGAGATCTTCGCGGCCATGGTCGACAGCATCGACCAGAGTCTCGGTCGGCTGCGGGCCGAACTCGAGGAAATGGGGGAGTGGAACAACACCATCGTGGTGTTCACATCCGACAACGGCGGATCCCGGGAAGGCCAGCAGCTCGGCACGTCGGCCTACTTCCGCACGCTCGTGGGTCAGACCCGTGAGACCGGCTGGGATTCGATCGAGGCCGACCTGGAGCGAATCGACGAGATGGGTGGCCCCACCACCCTGCCCCACTACCCGATGGGGTGGGCGATGGCCTCGAACACCCCCTTTCGCCTCTACAAGATCAACACCCATCAGGGCGGTCAACAGGTGCCGTTCATCGTCCACTGGCCCGCGGGCATCGAGGGCGGAGGTGAGATCCGCACCCAGTACCAACACATCACCGATCTGCTGCCCACCCTGGCTGAGCTCGCCGGTGTGGAGGTGCCATCGGCAAAGAACGGGATACCGGTTCCCGAACCCGCCGGGTCGAGCTTCGCCGGGAGCCTCGACGACCCGTCGGTCGACACGACCCACCCCGAGCAGTACTACGAGATGATCGGCCACCGGGGCTACTACCGGGACGGGTGGTCGGCGGTCACCTGCCATCAGCCGCAGACCCCGTTCACCGGTGAGGCATGGGAACTCCATAACCTCGTCGAGGATCCGACCGAGTCGCACAATCTCGCCGACCGGCACCCCGACCGGCTTGCCGAACTCACTGATGCCTGGGAACAGGCGGCCTGGGCCAACCAGGTCTTTCCGCTCGACGAGGGCAACCACATCAAGATGATCGTTCGCCCCCCTTGGGACGCGGCCCTCGCCGAACCCATCACCATTCGGCCCGGCACCCCGACCCTCGAGCGATACCGCTCGCTGCAACTCATCAACTTCCGGTCCTTCGTCGTCGACATCGGTCTCGAACCGGGATGGTCACCGGGCGATCAAGGGATGCTGGTGGCCCACGGCGACCAGGGCGGCGGCTACGCCATCTACATCGAGGACGACAGCCTCTTCTACGCCCACAACGGTTACGGCCGCATGCGGGTGGTCGACTGCGGGCCGATGATGGAGGGCGCAACCGGCGTGAAGCTGTCGATGGAAGCGGCCGGCAACCTGATCTGGCACGCTTCTGTGTCGATCGACGGCCGCGTGGTCGGAGAGGCAAGAGACCTGCCGGTGTTGATGGCCATGGCCCCCTTCGAGGGGATCGATGTGGGCATCGACCGTCGCTCCCCGGTGAGCTGGGAGATCTATGAGCGTCACGGACCGTTTCCCTTCACGGGGTCGATCTCCGGCGTCACCTACACGCCCGGGGAGCTTGCCCCCGACGCCGGATCCAAATGGCTCGACGTGCTCAAGGAGGCCGGCACCCGCTACGAATGACCCCGACCGTGGGACCGCCCGGCGACCCAGAAAGAAGACGATGACCGACACGACAATCTTCACGGCCAAAGCACTGCACACGATGGACCGGTGTGGTCCCCGTGCCCATGCCGTGGCCGTGCGCGACGGATTCGTCACCGCGGTGGGCACAGTTGATGAACTGCTGGAAACGGGCGGCACGGTCGACGACCGTTTCGCCGACAAGACCCTGATGCCGGGGTTCGTGGAAGCCCACTCCCACAGTTTCGGTGGTGGCCTCTGGGACTTTCCGTACTGTGGATGGTTCGACCGGGTCGGGCCCGACGGTCGACGATGGGAGGGCTGCCGCTCCATCGATGCCGTGCTCGACCGTCTGCGTCAAGCCGAATCCGCAATCGGATCTGCCAACGAACCGTTGATCGCGTGGGGGCTAGACCCCATCTACTTCGAAGGTGAACGGTTGCTCGGTCACCACCTGGATCGGGTGTCGACGACCCGGCCGATGTTCGTGATCCACGCCAGCCTTCACCTGGCCACGGTCAACTCCGCGATGCTCGAACTCGCCGGGATCGGGCCCGAGACATTGATGGAGGGGGTCGACAAGGGGCCCGACGGCATGCCCACCGGTGAGCTGCAGGAGTTCCCGGCGATGACCCTCGCTGCTGTCGGATTCGGGCGCCTGGCAGAGTCGATGCGTAGTCCCGGAGCGATGCTCAACTTCGCGCGTCTGGCCCGCAATGCCGGCATCACCACCCTGACCGACCTCGGCAGTACCGGCGTGGCCGACCGGGCGACGGTTGATCGCATCTCCGGGGTGATCAACCAGCCCGATTTCCCCGTGCGGGTGTCAGTGTTCCACAACCCCAACTTCGGGGGCAGCGGCGACGCCGAGGCCGACGCGGCCATGCTTGTCGAACTGGTAGATGAGAGCACCGACAAGCTGCGGCTCGGCCACGTGAAACTGGTTCTCGACGGTTCCATCCAGGGTTGGACAGCGCGCCTGAGAGCCCCGGGCTACATCGGGGATCATCCCAACGGGATTTGGCTGGTTCCTCCGGAGCAGGTGTTCGACCTGTTCCATCCGTTCCATCGGGCCGGTCTCACGGTCCACGCCCACTGCAATGGCGACGAAACCGTCGATGTGTTTCTCGATGCGGTGGAAAAGGCTCTTGCCGGCCATCCACGTTGGGATCACCGTCACACGGTTCAACACTGTCAGCTCACCACACCCGGCCAGTATCGGCGCATGAAGGCACTCGGCATGTGCGCCAACATCTTCTCGAACCACATCTGGTACTGGGGTGAACAACACGTGGCCGACACCGTCGGATACGACCGTGCCTGCCGCATGAATTCGGCAGCCACGGCTCTCGACATCGGAGTGCCCCTGTCGATGCACTCAGACTCGCCGGTCACCCCGCTCGGCCCCCTTCATGTGGCGTGGTGCGCCGTCAATCGGATCAGTTCCGCCGGTCGGGTGCTCGGAGCCGAGGAGTGCATCAGCATCGAGCAGGCCATGCACGCGATCACGCTCGGTGCGGCTCATCAGCTCAAGATGGACGACGAGATCGGCTCCATAGCACCGGGCAAGAGAGCCGATTTCGCGGTGCTTGATGATGATCCATGGAAGGTCCCGCCCGGGGCCCTGCGCGACATTGGGATATGGGGAACCGTTCTCGGCGGCGTTCCGCAACCGGCCGACAATCGGAGCTGACCATGACCGATCCGCTGCCGTTCCTGGTTGTCGGCGGCTACCTCGGGGCCGGCAAGACGACGCTCATCAATCGCCTGCTGGCCAGCGGCTCCGCGGGGAGATCCGCCGTGCTGGTCAACGACTTTGGCGACGTCGACATCGATTCGTCGATGATCGAAAGCCATGACGGCAACACCATCTCGTTGGCCAACGGATGCATCTGCTGCTCGCTGGCTGACGGGTTCCTGTCGGCGCTCGAACGGGTGCGGGCCATGGCAACCGACCTTGATCGAGTGATCGTCGAGGTGAGTGGTGTGGGCGACCCGTGGAAGGTCGCCCAATGGGGACGGACCCCCGGGTTTGATCTCGACGCGGTCATCGGCTTGGCGGATGCATCAACGATCATCGAACTGGTCGGCGATGAGCGGGTGGGCGAAACCGTGCGGCGCCAACTTGCGGGAGCCGACATC
>CAZDYO010000051.1:0-9914 GCA_964509555.1 uncultured Acidimicrobiales bacterium | reverse complement strand
AGAACGGTGCCGACCTCGAATCGACCGGTGGCCATCTGCAGCAGACTCGCCACCGCCGCCAGGACCGGGTTGGAGTGGCGGATCGACATGTCGGCGATTCGGTAACGCAGTGAGGTGGGGCCCGCTTGATCCTGCTGAGTCGCCGGTGGACCGAAGACGGCTTCGATCAGCGGAGCAAATGTCTCGATCGCCGGTGTGAGGACAAGAATGTCGTCTTCCTCGAGCGCGGGGTCGTCGGCCAGAAGACCGAGGATCGAATCGCGCAATGCCTCGACCTGGCGGGTGTTTCCGAAGCAGGAGTGGATCTGGACCGAACCATCGAGGTCGAAGGCGTCGACCCCTTCGGTGTGGTTGGCCACATGACCGCCGGAACGGATACGAGCCTGAAGCGTGTGGAGAATGGAGTGGGGGAGCGCCTCGGCTACCGGGGCCTCGATGCGTTGGGTAGGGTGACCGGACCGGGAGAGAATCTGGGCGGTCGAAATCGACGGCCGAGCCCAGCTCGAGAGCAACGGATGAAGCTCCCCGGGTTGAGTGGTGAGAACGCTCTGGGCCGCCGGCTCGACAAGATAGAGGTGGAGCGAGTGGTGGACGGCTACCGCCGCGGCCAGTTCCATGAAGCCCGGACCACCGGGGATGACGGTGAGACCGAACATGACCAGACGCTCGGGAAGTTCTGGCTGAAGGTCACCTGATGCCAGCCGGTCGAGGATCCGGGGCGTCTCCTCGGCGGGACTGGCCACATCGACGAGCTCGCGAACCTGCCGCCACAGCGTTGGCTGCCACAGGTGGTGGGGTGGCAGAGGATGGCCGCCACCGTCGGTGTTGTTGCCGGCAGCCCACTCGCGAATCATCTCCGGACGGTGGAGGTTGTAGCGGTCGAATAGATCGGCGATGCGGCGAGCCCGGCCATATCTCGACACACCGCCGAGATCGAACCCATCAAGGGCCGCGAAGGTGGCCCAGGTGAGTCGCTCCACCTCCCACGGATTGTGATCACCCAGGGCGGCCTCAAGGACCTTGCCGCGCAACGACCCCGGGTAGGTGAACCTGATGTTGGCCGACACTCCGTCGTTGGCAGGGCCACCACCGCTGCCACTCCCCAATGTCTTGGCCAGCTCAAGTGAGAGCCATCGCTGCATGGCCTTGGAAGGAGTGGCGATCCATTCGCTTGTGAGCGGATCGGCAGGTGTGTCTCGCAACAGCAGCGCCAGGTGTTCTGCCAGCGGGGCCAAACGATCGGCTGTGTGAATATCGAGCACAGGGCGAATGTAATCGTGGCATGTGACATGGACCGGGTGATGGCGGCCGGACGTAGTATCGGCTGCGTGAATTTCACGCTTCTGACCAAACAGAACTGCCCGCTGTGTGACCATGCCAAGGATGTGATCGCGCGGGTTGAGGTGGACTTCATCGTCGAGACCGAGATGATCTGGCTCGAGACCCCCGAGGGTGAATCCTTCGCGGCTCGCCACAACACCCCCTTCCCTCCGGTGTTGGTGATCGACGGGGTTCTCCATGGCTACGGCCGACTTTCGGAGAAGAAGCTCCGTCGGGAACTCGAGCGCATGGCGGCACCCCGCCGGTCGTTGCCGGGCCGAGTTGGCAGATCGGTGAGACGGTTGGTGTCGCGGCCGCCCCGCGAGGACTGGTGGGACGACGACGATGGCGACACCGGAGGCTGACCGCCAGGCGGGTCAAGGCTCCACGACCCGTCGCCCCGGCGCCGCAAGCGGTAGCCGAAGTCGTGGACCAGGTGGTGATGATGCGAACAGATCAGCGCCAGGGCATCGAGGTCGGTGACGCCACCCCGACTCCATGGGACGAGATGGTGGGCTTCACACCGGGAGGGTGCGGCTCCGCAGACCACGCAGCCTCGATCACGGGCGATGAGAGACCGCCACTGCGCATCGGTGGCCAGCCTGACCCGGCGGCCATGCCAGAGAGGCGAACCGTTGCCGGAGAACAGGACACCGTAGAAATCGGAATTGCAGGCCAAACGGGCCAACTCGGCCGGCGGCACCGGACCAGCACCGGGAATCTCGGCCGAACCATCGGCATGGACCAGCACGATCATCTGCGCTCGAACCGGCCGCCGGGGCTCGTCGCCATCATCTCCGGAACGACCACCACCCAGCAGCAACTCGACCAGAGCATCGGCCAGCCTCTGTTCGGAGCTACGGGCATCGGCGCCGCTCTCTCGCCCGCCATCGGACCTGTAGAGACGATCGGCTTCACCCTCGAGAACAGCGCGGAGCTGCGCGCCGCAGATGGAGTCGACCTCGCCGTGGATCACGGTCATACCAAAGCGATTGTCGAAGATTCTCAGACCTCGTGCCTCTCGGCGACGCTGCTGTTCATCGTCGGCGTCGCCGGGATCCTGGTGTTCGCGGATCCAGTCGCGAACTTCTCGGGCGAACAAGTCGGCCGGCCGGCTGACGGCGCGGCCGAGCAAAGCGGACATCTCAACCGAGTCCGGTGTTGTCGCCTCGGAAGCTCGGATGAGCGCATCGACGTGTTGGATCGTGATCGAACCCTGCCCCAATGCCCGCGCGACCCCGGGCATCAGGGCCAGGCCGGCAGCACGCTGGGCACGATGGTCGGCCTCGCGCTGGGAGCAACGAGCGACCGATCGCAGGACGGTGGAAGCCCCCGGTCCGTCGTCGCCCAATTCGGTGATGGCGGTGGCCGCCCGGGCCTCGAGCGATTCGACCGCAGCTCGCAAGCCGGCGGCCGCAGAAACCACATCGCAAATGGCTCCACGGGACAATCCATGAAACGAGAATGCCTGGAGCTCGGCCATGCATTCGCTGAACAGCTTCATCCCAACCTCTCGAGTCGTGTTCGCCGCAAGGACAAGTGCCCTGACGGCGGTGGGGAAGTGCCAACAGAAATGATCGGGCGAAACTTCGGGCCCGATGACCGAGTGATGAAACGATACCAACTCAGTACACGAAAAGCGAACATATGTTCGATAAATGTGTGAGAGGAATTCCGCGCCAAGAAAGCCGAGCCGGGGAGCCCGCCGCTCAGCCGGCCAGAGTCTCGCTACAAGCCACGCCCGAGGGTCCGGTGGGTTCGCCCGATTCACCGATGGTCGTGTTCAGGTATGTGCTCGACACGGTCACCGCCATCCCGCCGACGACCCTCCATGTCTCGCGCGTCCATCTCACCGGCAGCTCGGATCGCGGCACCTCTCCCATGGCCGCCCAATCGAAGTCGGGGCCGGTCGTGTCGATGTTGGGACGCATTGAGCTCCGGACGATCAGCGGGGTCGGAGACGAGGCGACGCAGCTGATGGAGATGAAGCAGCCGGTGAACGCACAACCCTGCCCGGTTCCCCAGTAGTTGTACTCGAAGTCATCAACTCCATCGACCGATTCGGGGTTCTCGATCTTGATGGTTCGCAAGTCGCAACCGTCGAGATCAAGAATCACACCCCAGAGGGCCGTATTGCCGCCGATGGAGAAAAACGCCTCCTCGCGACCGTCGTCGTCGATGTCGGCAGAATCCAGCGTTCCCCCGGACACGCTGAGGAAGAGAGCGACCGGTTCGGTCACGGCGCCGTTCGACGACAACACGGCCTGTACGGGTCGTCGGCCGAAGCCGGTCTCTCCATTGTCGTAGAGCGGATCGCCGATGCCATCGCCATCCAGGTCAGCCTGATTCGATGGGTTGGCGGCGAAGAACGGGTCGGCTTCGAGCAGTCGGGCATCATCAGGCAGCGTGGAACACATCGGCGGATCGGCCGGAACGACGCTCGTGGTGGTCGTAACGGTGGCTGGCGCTGTCGACAGCGGGGCAGATGGTTCCGGCGGTGCGACTGTGACCTTCGTGGCCACATCGGGTCGGCCAACCACATCGGTGGTGGACGTGCCGTTGCCCGCCGTCGCCAAACCCACTCCCGCGATGACCGCAACAACGAGAGCCGCGCCGCCGAGCGCCCGCCGTCGACGAATCCGAAACCGGGCCGTGCGGCGAACATCGTCGGCTGTGTAGCTGCTGGGTGGACCAGCGGCTGCCCGCGTGAGAGCGTCCTCCAGATCAGACCCGCCCAGATCAGGCCCCGTTGGATCAGACATCGGCCACCTCCTCGTCAACCAGCCCGAGCTGTCGCAGTCGAGAGATCCCCTGAGACGTGAGGGCCTTCACCGTGCCCGGCCGACACCCCATCGCGTCGGCAGCCTCGTCGACCCCGAGGCCCAGGTAGTAGCGGCAGATGATTGCGGTCCGCTGACGGGACGCGAGCGAGACCACGGCATCCGCCACGGCGATCACGTCGGTCGGGTCAGCCGCCGCAGCGGACACAGTCGACGCAGCACGATCAGCCAGCCGGCCGACAGCCCGCCGTTCGGCCTGCCCGCGCCGCCCCCACGAGGTCGCCAGGTTGAACGCTGTTCGGTAGGTCCAGGCTTCCGGTGAGTTCATTCGAACGACCTTCCTCCATTTCATCCAGGCGCGCACCAACGCCTCCTGCGCGAGATCCTCCGCCGCCTGACGATCGCCGCAGTACAGCGTCAGCGACCCCACCAAACGGGGCCGAATCGCCTCGACGAAAGACTCGACGTCGTGTCCCATCCGATTCAGAGACGCACGAACGATGGAATCGGTTTAGTCGAGCGGCGGGAGTTCGCCGAAGTCTAGATCGAAGCCGGTGTCGCCGGAAGTGTCCGATGGTTGCACCAATTCGACCCGGGCCTTCTCGGGTTCGAGAATCTCACCGACCGCGATCATCGCCGCGCTGAGAACCGTGACCGCGCCACCGCCCTTCACAGCCCGCAGGTACGCCGGTAACGGCCGGTCGATCAACACCTCGGCTTGATTGTCGGTGTCCTCCGGTTCTGAGCTCACATCCACATTGTGACGCAAAGGCGGCACAAAAGGCGAAGAACGCCAATTGACCCACGCTGCGTGGTCAGATAGTGGTCGATAATCACACAATGTGGTTGCAATTGCGCGACCGGCACAAGTCCTCTAGGAAATACGAGCAATAGGACCGGGGATCCATGGGACACCGCCAGGCGGGATGCTCATTCCCCGATTATCAGGAGGAACAGATGAATCGCGTCTTGCTGCGCACACTCGCGGTAATCGCTGTGCTCACATCGGGTCTGAGCTTCGCTCAGGCATCGGCCGGTGAGCCAGCGATAGCCGCTCCGGACTCGTCGAAGATCGTCGAGGAGAGCTCAACCGGGAGCTACATCGTGGTGCTCGACGATGCACCGCTCGTCACCACACTGGGTGCCGACAACCTCGACACGGCCCGGGCCGATCAACTCGGCACCGAGATGGAACAGTCACACGACGCGGTCCTCGCAGACGCGGGCATCAGTTCGGCCGACCGCATCCAGAGCTTCACCAACGCCGTCAACGGATTCGCGGCCAAGCTGACCTACGACCAAGCCGTCGCGGTCGCCAACGAGGCCGGGGTGCGCATGGTGCTGCCCGACGAGCTACGGCAGGTCACCACCGACTCGAGCGGCAAGTTCCTCGGGCTCACCGGCAAGAAGGGCGCCTACGCCTCCGGAGTGACCGGCGCCGGCGTGGTTGTCGGCGTGATCGACACCGGCATCTGGCCGGAGCACCCGAGCTTCGCCGACACCGGCTTCCCCGAACCAGCGGTCGTTCTCGAAGACACGCCGGCCAACCCGGCCTGCAACTTCGGCAACACCGCCCACAACCCGAACGACGCGCCGTTCACGTGCAACAACAAGCTCATCGGCGCCCGTCAGATGCTGGGTACCTACCGGTTCTTCATCGGTGCCGACTCCGACGAGTTCGATTCGGCCCGCGACGACAATGGCCACGGCACCCACACCGCGTCCACCGCTGCTGGTGACGCCGGCGTTGAAGCCACCATTCTCGGCCAGGACGTCGGTGAGATAACCGGCATCGCCCCCGACGCCCAGATCATTGCCTACAAGGCGCTCGGCAATCTCGGTGGATTCACCTCCGACCTCGTCAGCGCCATCGACCAGGCTGTGGCCGACGGTGTCGATGTCATCAACTACTCCGTTGGCGGTGGAGCGAGCCTGTCATCGGGCGACGCCATCGCGTTCCTGTTCGCGGCCGACGCCGGTGTTCTCGTGGCCACCTCGGCCGGTAACTCCGGACCCAACCCCGCCACCATCGGCGGCCCGGCAGATCTGCCGTGGGTCACCTCCGTGGGTGCCAGCACCCAGGAACGGTTCTTCGAGGGCGAGATCAAGCTGGGGAACGGCGACGAATACAAGGGCGCCTCGGTGACCCCCGAGATCGACGACGAAGCCCCCTTGGTCGATGCGGCGGACGCCGGTGGCGACCTCTGCATCCCCGGAACCCTCGACCCGGCCGTGGTCACCGGTGCGATCGTGTTGTGCCGCCGTGGTGCCACCGCCCGCATCGCCAAGAGCGAAGCGGTACAGCTCGCCGGTGGTGTGGGGATGATCCTCTACAACAACGTCGATTCCGACAACCTCTTCACCGACACCCATTGGGTGCCGTCGGTACACATCGACAACACCCCGGGTCTGGCCATCAAGTCCTACATTGCGTCCACCACAAACCCGACCGCCAAGATCGAAACCGGCGATACCGAAGAGTGGGATTCCGCTCCGTCGATGGCGATCTTCTCATCACGCGGTGAAAACCCGTCGAGCTCCGATCTGATCAAGCCCGACATCACCGCGCCGGGTGTGCAGATCCTTGCCGGTGCGTCGCCGTTCCCAGATGCCGGAGAGGTACCGGGCGAACTGTTCATGGCGATTGCCGGCACTTCGATGTCGAGCCCCCACGTCGCCGGGTTGTTCGCGCTCATGGATCAGGTCCATCCCGACTGGTCGCCGGCGATGATCAAGTCGGCGCTCATGACCACATCGGATCAGGACGTGGTCGACAACGACAGGGTCAGCCAAGCGACCCCGTTCTCGATGGGGGCCGGTCACGCCGACCCGGGCCGCGTGGGGAAGAAGGGATCCGCATTCAGGCCGGGATTGGTCTACGACGCCGACCTGTTCGACTACGCAGCGTTCCTGTGCGGCACCGACGCCGGTGTCGTGTCCTCCGGGTTCTGCGGTTTCCTGGCATCGTCGGGCTACTCGTTCGACGCCAGCGATCTCAACGTTCCGTCGATCGGAATCGGTGAGCTTGCCGGCAGCCAGACCATCACCCGCACCGTCACGAGCGTTGCCGACAAGACCCGCACCTTCAAGGCCAAGGTCAAGGCACCCACAGGATTCACCGTCTCCGTCAGCCCGTCGAGCATCACGTTGGCGCCCGGCGACTCGGCGACCTTCAGCATCACCATCACCAACGATGGCACCGCAGTGGTTGGCGACTGGAGTTTCGGTTCGCTCACCTGGAAGGGTGGGGGCTACAAGGTGTTCAGTCCGATCGCGGTCAGGGCCACCTTGTTCAACGCACCGGCCTCGGTCAGCGGAGCCGGGGCGTCGGGAACCCTGTCGATCCCGGTGTCGTTCGGCTACAACGGTGCATACGTGGCTGATCCCCACGGGTTGGTCCCGGCCACCATCACCACCGACACGGTCGTGCAGGATCCGGATCAGAACTTCGATCCGGGTGACGGTTTCTCGAACCTCCACCAGTTCGACCTCACCGGTGCCGACTTCTTCCGGTTGGCGCTGCCTCCCGGGTCCACCGAGGCCAACGCCGATTTGGACGTCTACGTCTTCGATCCGGCCGGCAACTTCTACGGTGCCTCAACGGCCGGCGGAACCGACGAACTCATCGACATTCCCCTTCCATCACCTGGCATGTGGAGCGTCTACATCCACGGCTGGGCCACGATCGGGCCTGATTCCACATATGACCTGTCCACATGGACAGTGCCATCGGCGCCGGGTGGAAGCCTCTCGGTCGACTCCGCACCCGCGGCAGCGACCATCGGGGTAACCGGTGCCGTCGATGTGAGCTGGACCGGATTGACCGCGGGCGTCGACTATCTCGGTGCGGTCTCGCACGGAGACGGAACCAACACCCTCGGCTTCACGCTGGTCGATGTGACCGGCTGATCAGAGCCGTTCCGAATACCTCCCAATGAACGGGGGCCGGGTCCGCTTCGGTGGGTCCGGCCCCCGGCGCGTCGGCGTTCGGGATGAATCAGGGTTGCTGTCTGAAGGCGCTTTCGCACAGGAACGGCCCCCGGGTACCGCCCGAGTGATACCAGTAGGTCGAGCCCGCGGCCACGAGTTCGATGGCGGCGCCATCAGTGAGGATCTGGGCGTATTGCATCTTCGGATTCGGGCATCCGAGGCTGGTGTCGCTCCACACGGTGAGCACGGCCGACTGAACGGTGATGTCGGTGCGGGCGACACCGAGGCGGTCGGAGAGATCGGCGGCGGCCACGTCGATGAACGGCTGCAATGCCGGGTCGATTGGTCCTGTTCCCTTCACGGGTGTTCCTTCCCCCGGGGCGGGCAGCGTGACGGTTGTGACGCTGCGGGGTCCCATGGTGCTGGTGGTGATCGCTGCGGCGGTTGAAACCGGCGGTGACGAACTTGGAGTGGTGGAGGCAGTGCCTGAACCGGTGCCGCACGATGAGGCCAACAGGGTGATCAGCGAGATCGTGGAGACGATTGTGGTCCTGGTTGTCGTCATTGGATCCTCGTAGGGTCGGGCTCCGAATGCGGCGCGCTGGGACTCTAGCCGCCCGCCGTCGCGACCAACTCGCACCCTTTGTCACGGCTCCCCCCTACAGGGGTGGTGCGGCGGCGGATCCCCGTCAAGCAGCCGTGGGGCCCATGCGTGGGCCTCACGGCTGCGAGGCAGCCGCAACCCCGAACGATCAGGAGCCAGCCATGTCGGCAACCAATTCCCAATCCGAACCCAACGACACTTCGGCCGAGACCGACCGTGTCCATGTGAGTATTCTCCTCGACCGAAGCGGTTCGATGGCGTCTGTGGTCGACGACACCATCGGCGGGTTCAACACCTTCGTCGAGCAGCAGAAGGTACCCGGTGAGTGCCGGGTGACGCTCGTGCAGTTCGACAATCAGGACCCCCACGAGGTCGTGTTCGATGCCATCCCGCCCCGCGAGGTCATGCCGCTCACCGATCGCACGTACCAGCCGCGCGGCGGCACGCCACTACTCGATGCTGTCGGCATGCTGATCCAACGTCTCGACAAACGAGTCGCGCTCAACCCCGGCGAGGACCAGCTCGTGGCCATCATCACCGACGGCTGCGAGAACGCCAGCGGTCACTTCTCCAAGGAGGAGATCGCCGGCATGATCACCCTCGCGATTGCATTTGCCGCACACTGGCTCGCCAGGCGGCTTGTCGTGGATCCCTTGCGGGGACTGTCAAGCGCGACGGAAAGCCTGGCGGCCGGCGACATGGCGCACCGCATCGAAATCAAAGCGCGTGATGAATTGGGCCTACTCGCAGAGCGATTCAACGAAATGGCCCGGCGTATCCAAGAGCGCACCGACGCGGTCACGCGAAGCGAGGAGCGCTTCCGCCTGGCCGCTCAGGCCGTGAGCGACCTCGTGTATGAATGGGACGTGGACTCGGACGACCTGAAATGGTTTGGCGACATCGATGCCGCACTTGGGTATGAGCCTAGAGAATTCCCCCGAACGCTTGCCGCCTGGATGGAGGCCATCCACCCAGACGACCAGGAGAAGCTGGCCGCGTCCGCGGAGCGCCACCGCACGAGTACGCAGCCAATCAGCGAGGAATACCGCATCCGCCGGCAAGATGGCTCGTGGCGGCATTGGATCGACCGGGCCGAGCCGGTGCTTGACGCGGGCGCCCGCCCCATCCGCTGGATCGGCGCCTGCATCGATGTGACCGAACGCGTGGCGGCTGAGACGGCGCTGCGGGAGAGTGAGTCCAAGTACCGCACGCTCGTGGAGCATCTGCCCCAGCACGTCATCCTCAAGGACGCCGATTCGGTCTTCGTCTCGTGCAACGAG
>CAZDYO010000050.1:0-9925 GCA_964509555.1 uncultured Acidimicrobiales bacterium | reverse complement strand
CCGCTTCCACAACCAGCCAACCAGCGACAACAACCCTGCAGCCGACAACCACCACTCTCCCGGCCATCGACCCAGCCGCCTACGGCACATGGACACTCGACACCGACGACCCCATCGCGGCATGGCTCAACCTGCCGAAACACGAAACCCTCACGGTCGACATTTCCGAGGTGTCGGGGCCCTTCGCCTCGACGAGCATGGACCTGACGCTCGGCTGCAACCGGCACGGCAGTGTGCTTCATCAACTGATCCCGACTGTGAAGACCGACGACCGCCTCTCCACTCTGCGGTCATGTGGCTCCGTTGTTGACTCAGCCGAAGATCGCGTCGCCAGCCTTGTCTTCGGCGCAACAGCGGTGAACCTCAACGGCGACGAGTTGATCTTCGGCAACCCGCCTCAACAGCTGACACTTCGCCGAACGCCAGACAAACCCACCACCCCGACGACCATCGACCCCGCGATCCATGGCGCCTGGCAAATCGCCTGGGATGATCCGGGCCTCCTGATCGAACTACCCGATGACACGACACTCAACGTGACCGTCACCGAGGCCCCGCTCGGCAGCGGCCGACCATGGAACCTCAGGATCACGCTCGGGTGCCAGGTCTGGGACGCCGACCTGCTCGCCGCCCACCCATACTCGGAGCCTCTGCCCGAACAGTTGAGAGCCGGCTGTGGGCCGCTCGCAACCGCTGAACACGGCGTGGCATTCACCATCCTCCAGAGCGATTGGCCGCTGAGCATCGACGACGGCGACCTCATCTTCGGCGTGTTGCCGCGCGGGATCTACCTGCAACCCGCGAACTGAGAGCCGGGCCGAAGGATGCTCTGCCGGGACGGCATGGCACGTCAGTTGTGATGAGCGGCCGAGCCGCGTTCCGGAATCGCAGCTGAACCTGGCCTACGCCCCGGCGATACGCCTGAAGGGTTGGGCTTCTTCGAGCTGAAGGGCCAGTTCGAGCAACAGCCGGTCTTGGCCGTGGGCCGCTCCGAAGAGCATTCCCACCGGAAGGTTGGTGGCTGGGTCGTGGCCCATGGGCAGGCTCAGCGATGGTGCACCGGTGGCGTTGGCCAATGGGGTGAAACAGGCCCACTCCTTCACCTTGGGAAACACGTCGTCGAACGGCAGCGCCATGTCGATGTGGCCTATCGGCGGGGGCAGCTGCCCGACCGTTGGCGACACGATCACGTCGCGGGTCGTGAATAGTTCCTCGTGTTCGGCTCCAGATCTGCGCAACCGACGAATGGCCCCCGGCAACCTGGCGAGATGGCGCTTGGCGTCGGCGGCCAAACCCTTGGTGAGCGGCGTCAATTGTGAGGCGTCGAATTCTCGGCTGAGGAACTTCTTGCCCCCGGCCTTCACCGCGAGCGCCAGGAACGCCCAGTAGAGCGCGAAGTCGTCGGCCAACTGGGTGCTGGCGGGAGACTCGATGGGAATCACCTTGTGGCCCAACGACTCGAGCAGCTCACCGGTCTCGCCCAGCACCCGAATGTTCGCGGCATCGACCACAGCCGACGTCGGTGTGTCGGAGACCAGCCCGATCCGTAGCGGGCGGTCGATCGGTGCGTCGACCAAGCCCACGGGCGGCAAGTCCTTGTGGAGGTGGAGCTTCTCGGCCTCGTGGAGGTAGACGCAGGTGTCGCGAACCGTGCGGGTGACCGCTCCGTAGGCCACGAGATCAACGGGCACGAACCTGGTCGGCGAGTCGGAAATCATTCGCCCGCGGGTGGCCTTAAGGCCGACCAGCCCGGCCGCCGAAGCAGGGATGCGAATGGAGCCGCCACCATCGGCCGCGTGACCGATGGGGACCACGCCGGCCGCCACCAACGCCGCCGAACCACCCGACGAACCGCCCACGGTGTGATCGAGATTCCAAGGGTTGCGGGTGGGCTCAGAATCAGGGAACTCGGTGGTGCACACGAACCCGAACTCCGGCAACGAACTCTTGCCGAGGCAGATCGTGCCCATGTCGGCGAACTGTTGGGCGGTCGGCGCGGTGGCCTTGTCGACGGCTGCATTTCGCATGCTGTTTGAACCAAACTTGGTGGGCATGCCGGCCACGGCGGTCATGTCCTTGATGAAGGTTGGCACCCCACCGAGACGGCCGGCGGTCGCGTGGGCGGCCTGGCTGCGGGCCCGGTCGAAGCAGTCGATCACGATGGCGTGGATGCTCGGCTCAACCATCGCGGCCCGCTCGATCGCCGCGTCGACCGCTTCACCCGCGGAGATCTCGCCGGCGGCGATCAGGTCGGCGAGCCCCACCGCATCGTGATCGGCGAGAGCATCGTCACACTCGGCGGTGATGCTGGTCGGGTTTTCCATGGCAGGCCTTGGTGCTGGGCGGACGGCTGGTGTCGGTTGTTCACGACGAGCGCGAAGTGTGACACCGTAATTCGTGTTCGTCTCGGTGACGGCTTCGAGCCGCTCGATGCCAAACCCGGCCCCGCGGTCGCGATGCCGACGGTGAACTACCCTGCCGAAATGCTCCACGGAATACGCGCGGCTCGGGGGTGCGGTGCTGCCGACCTCCTCAGCTCACTTTCCGCCGGCGAGATGTCGTTTGATGTCGTCGGGTCGACCGCGGCCGACCCGAGCAACGCCAGAGATGTCGACCTGCTGCTCGACATCTGGGAAGCCACCCATGAATCCTCTTGAGCTCGGTCTGGTGGAGCGATCGGTGCTGTCCACCATGGACGCCCACAACATCGGGCCACTGGGTGATTTCGTGAACAGCGCGGTGGTCTGTGATCGCATTAATGCCGATGCCGGATTGTCCTCGGGCCATGTCTGGCAGAGCTTGTTGGAGATGGCTCGTCCGTGGGCCATCCCTGTTCCGCTGATCGAGTTCAGGGGCAATTACGGCTCGCCGGATGACCCACCCTCGGATGCCCGTTACACCCAGGTGCGTCTGTCGTTGATGGGCGAATTCGTGGCGGCCGCAGCCGGAGCAGGTGTGATGCCGCCGATCGCTCTGGTGGACGGCGACATGTTCTGTGGGGGTCGCCGGCCCCCGTTCGAGGCCCGGCATGTGGTCGGCGCACTCAGGCGATTGCTTGCAGACCCGGGGTGTGCAGATGCGATGCTGGCCGACACGCTCGGCAACCCGTTGATGCCCACCGGCGCTCGGGTTGAGGTCGACCTCGATCTCCTCTTGGCCGGCGGGCGAGTCGAGGCCGAGATTGCTGCGCGCTCCAAACCCTGCGAAGACCGATGGATCGATGTGACAGCACTTCCACCCGGCGTGAGCAACGAGGCCGCGTTGGCGAGCATCAAGAAGAACGCGAAGGTGCCAGAGGGACGGCTGACCCTCAATGAGATCACGGACCTCAGCAGCGGAGATGAGACATTGATCAGGTTGGGTGTTCAGGAGATTGCCCACCGCGACGTACTGATGGAGATACTCGATCGGACCTGGCCGCTGAGAATCTCCACCGACTTCGAACTCGGAGCGCCGGCCGCCGACATCCTGAGAGCGTGGGCGGGCCAATTCGCCGACCCAGCCGACGCCTCGAAGTGGCTCAACCGATTCGAGACTCTGCTGCCTCGCTGAACACGGCTGCCTCCAGATCGCTATCTAGCGACTGGCCGTTGAGCGTCAGCACGTATCCGGGGGTCGTGGTAGGTGACGAGCCCGTCACGGTCGGGGTCGATCGCCCTCCGCAATTGAGGTCCTGGTTCCAGCTCGACACCATATTCCCGGGCACCCCGACGGCTGGCACGGCACCGGTCGATGAGCCACCGGCCATCACCGTGCTCAACAACCGGGTTGTTGATGATCCAGTTGGGGCGGCAGTTCAGGGAAGGGTGAAGGTGCGGAAATCGTTACCGAGCCGGATCACGAGGGTGTGACCATTGATGGCCCTCGCGGCGGGGAACGACCCGGCCTCGTCTGGTGCCGGCATGACCAACCAGTTGACGCCATCACGGCTGGCCACCAACCGAACGTCGGGAACCAACTCCCCGGGAGGGAGACGTTCCGATTGAGCCGCATCAATTGCCGCTCCCCGTGCCGCGTTGATCTTCCCCTCGACATCAATGGTCGGAAGACGCACGATCAAGTCTCCTGCCCCGTCACTCAGCGTCAACCACTCAGCGTCAATGGCGACTTGGGTTTCTGCCTGGTTCTCCACACCCAACGGCTGTTTCAGAAGCACCTCACCGGTCGCCGAATCGAGCGCTTTCAACCAGCCGGAACCATCGGCGCGCTGGACGAATGTCACCGCGATGCCGTCCTGTTCGATCGTGACATCGAAATCGACGGCAAACGGTTCGAAGGCGGAGGAGGGGTAGGTGGTCAGGTCGACGATCGCGGTCGCGCCCCTTGTCGACGACCGGGAGTCGAACGTAATCCAAGTTCCCGACGGAATGTCGGGAATGCTGACCGGCACAAGCCCGGCACCGTCAGGACCACCGAGCCAGAGGCCGTGATCGCCGCCCGTGGCACCCGAAACCACCAATCCGCCATCGACCGCTACCAGAGCATCGATTCGCTGAATACCGGGGGTCACGACAGACTGCCAAGACATACCGTCGGCCGAATATGCCAGCTTCGATTCGAACGAGCCCGTGGGTTGCGTCAGCGCGACATAGCCGCTGTCGGTGCCGACGATCTGCAGAAACCGCCCGAGACCTGCAGTATCGACAACCACCGGCGGCTCTGCATCCCAGTCGGCCGCGAAGACCGTCGAGACCGTCTGATCGCCCAAAGGGTTGGGGCCGAGGCCCGAGCCGTCGATGCCCAACTCTTCCCACGTGAACGTGAGCGTGTCGATCGGGTCGGCTGTGCCGGAGCCTGCTTCTGGTGTCGGTGCCGGTGCCGCTGAAGTCGTCACCGCCGGATAGACAGTGGTCGTTGTGGCCACATTGCCCGTCGAAGGCATGGCGGCCACCGGGGAGAACCGTATGGTCACACCATCGGCCGTGTAGATCATTCCGGAGATTCCCGTGCCGCCGAACCCGGCGGGGATCAACGACTCGATGTCGAGCCAGATATTGGAGTTGACGACCGCAGCCCAACCGTTCGGTCCGATCGCAAAATTCGAGAACCCCACGTTCGAGTTCACGTAGGGGCTGCCCTCGAACGGGTTCGGTGGCACCATGTCGATGGTCGACCAGGTCTCGAGGTCGGCCGTCAGGTTGATCCGAATCGCGCTGTTCGAATTCGGCCCGCCGCTGCCTTCACCCACGCTCTCGGCGATCAGGAGATGACTGCCATCCGATACCACCTCGTGAGCATTCGGGCTCACCGCCGGCCAGAGCGATGTGTCGATCTCCTGCCAGGCGATCCCGTCGTTCGATGTCTGAGCCACGAATCGGGTGGTTCCCTGTGTCGTGGCCTGGCCGTAGAGCTCCAGTAGGTCAGGATCGTCGGTCACGATCTGGGTTGCGAGCTCGAGCAGCCCGGCGGCGCGCAGTGCGTCCACCGACTCCTCGAGGGTGGTGGCACCGGCATCTCTCACCGCCGCGATGATCTCCGGCGGGAACTTGTCGGCCACCGACGGGTCGAGGATGTCGAGAGTGGGGCTCTCGCGGATGGTGTTCCACGACAGGAACCCGTCACCCCAAGGGACCACCGTCGGGTTCGCCGCGTTGATGCCCGGCACTGCCACAGAACTCGATGTCGATTCGCCATACGACTGGTCGGGACCCAAGGTTGAAGTGGGCAGTACGACTGTGGGTTCGGGCGGAGGGACCGAGTCGGAAACAGGGACAGAGTCGGTGACGGGGCCATTGGCGGCCACACCCACGGCCACATCAGTGGCCGAGCCGTTGGAGGTCAGCGCTCGCACTCCGACGCTGACACCAACCACCAACGCGAACACCGCCGCCACCCCGACCATACGGTTACGGCGATTGCGGCGCCGCCCGCGCTGCTTCACTCCCGCCAGATCGATCGGCTCGACATCGATCGACGCGGCCTTGGCTTCGAGGAATTCGGAGAGATCATCATTGATCGGCATCGGTTTCCTCCAGTGCTTCAGCCAGGCGCGAAAGGGCGCGGCTTGTTCGGCTCTTGACGGTGCCCGGGGCGATTCCGAGCGCTTCGGCGGTGGTGGCTTCCGACCAGTCGAGATGGAATCGCAGCACCACGACCGCCCGGTGGTCCACCGAAAGCGACGCCATGGCCGCGTCCAGGCGAGCATCGACCACCGGGGGTGGCAGCGTGGGCCGGTCTAGGTCGAGGTCGCGTCGGCGCACCTCACGGCGGAACTTGCGCAGCCGCGACCGCGCCCAGTTCAACCCCACCCGGTAGACCCAACCGGCCGGATTGCGATGCAACGAAACCTCATCCCAACGCTGATAGGCCCGGGTCATGGCCTCCGCCGCAGCATCACGCGCCAACTCGGGATCGTTGAGGGTGATGGCCAGCGCAGTCAGCACCGAATGATGGTGGGCCGCGAAGAAATCCTCGAACGACATCGACACCGGCTGAAGGCGGCCGTCGTCGGCCAACTCGAGCACCTGCTCGAACTCCGACTCCCCGCTCAACAATGTCACCACGCGTCTAGACGCACAAGGCCCCGATTTGGTTCCCTTTCGGGCGATATTTCTACCAGCTCGCCGAATACCGGTCAGACGAAGCGTTGGGTGATGGTGCCGATGCCTTCGATGGTGGTTGTGAGGACGTCGCCCGCTGCGAGAAATCTGCCGCTGGCCAGACCCACACCATCGGGGGTGCCGGTGAAGATGAGATCGCCGGGTTCAAGGGTGACGATGCCCGACAGATACTCCACGATCGAGGCCACATTGAAGATCATGCTGGAGGTGGAGTCGGACTGGCGAACCTCGCCGTTGACCTCGCAGGTGATCGCCAGCGAATCTCGGTCGGGGACCAAGTCGGGCGACACGAGCACCGGGCCGGTCGGGCCGTAGCCGTCACGCGATTTGCCGAGATCGAAATGTGGTGGCTTGGCCGCGAACTGCAGCCCACGATCCGACAGATCCTGACCGACGGTGAGCCCGGCCACGTGATCCCAGGCGTCGTCGGCCGACACATCTCGGGCGGTGGAGCCGATCACCACCACGAGTTCGGCCTCATAGTCGCCGGTGTCGGTACGCAGCTCGACAACCGTTTCGGGGCCGGTGATGCAGGAAGAGAACTTGGTGAAGATCAACGGCACCTTGGGGATTTCCATTTGGGCCTCGGCGACGTGACTGCCGTAGTTGAGACCCACCGCGAATGAGTTACGGGGACGAGGGACGGGAGCACCGAGATTGGCCTGCTTCCTGGACCCGGAGGGGGCATGAGCACGAATGCCGGCACTCGCGGCGTGAAGCGAACTGACGTTGGCGATCGCGGCCATCGGGTCGGCCAGCTCGGGCTGCCCAGTGATCGCGGCAACGTCCCACCACGAATCGCCATCGACCAGCGCGGCTCGTCCTTCGATATTGGCGAGTCGGAATCCCATCAGAGTGATTGTCCTTGGTGGTTGGTTGAAGATGTCGATGCGGCGGGCAGGAACATGGCCACCAGCGTGTCGGCGTGGGCCTCGACCAGTTTCGGGTCGTGGGTGTCGATCCCCATGAGCAGGGCCTCGGGGGCGTTGGCCCACAACAGCGACGCCGAGCCGAGAAGGACATGCCACAGCAAATCAGCGGGGATCGGGCCGGCCCCGCCCCGAGCCTGCAGCTCGATCCAACTGGAGATCAGGGCCCGGTGGCGTTCACCAAGATGGGTGGACACCAGCCACTGCAGTCGGTCCGATGGGGAGGTGGCTTCCTGGATCATGATGCGATTGAGCTCGGGACGGCGAGCCACCAACTCAACCAGCCCACGGATCGTGGCCTCGAAGATCCCCCGGAGATCGTCAGCGGCGACACCTTCGAGACGAGTGCCGATCGTGGCGTCGAGTTCGGCCAAGAGCCGCTCGAGTGTGAGCCGCCACAGCTCCTCCTTGGAGTCGAAGTGGTAGTTGATCTGCGAGGGGTGGGCGTCTGCGTGTTCGGCGATCATCCTGGTGGACGCGCCCTCAAACCCGTGGGCCGCGAACTCGATGATCGCGCCTTCGATCAGGCGATCGCGCACCTGTTCCGAACCACGATTCGACCGCTGCCGTCCCCTGACCGGCGCCGTGAGCACACCACCGGGCCGCGACGGGGCGGTGTCTTGGGAAGCAGCGCCGCCGGATGCAGGGTCGTTGGATGCAGGGTCGTTGGAGGCGGACCGGTTGGGCATGTCGTCATAATATGAGCGGTTGACCAAACTTTCAACGACTGTTTAAACTTGTGCTGAAGCCATCGCACGGAGAACCGCATGACCGAAACATCGACCGACCCGAGACCCGCCAAGTTCGCCCACTTCGTGCTGCGCAGCCCCCGATGGGAGCAGTCGGTCGAGTGGTGGCGCACAGTGCTGCTGGCCGACATCCGTCACCAAAACGACTTCCTCTGCTTCCTCACCTACGACGACGAGCATCACCGATTGGCCATCGTGAAGGTCCCCGAGGGCGACGACCGCCGCTCAACCGCCGGGCTCGAACACGTGGCATTCACCTACGCCAGCCTCGACGACTTGCTGTCCACCTACACCCGGCTCAAAGCCCTGGGCATCACACCTCACGCGCCGGTCCATCACGGCATGACCCTCTCGCTCTACTACGCCGACCCCGACGCCAACCAGGTCGAGCTCCAGATCGACGTGCTCGACCCCGACGCCGCCGAAGCGTTCATGAGCAGCGACGTGTTCGCAGCCAACCCCATCGGCGTTTCGTGGGACCCCGACCAAATGGTGGCCCAACGGGCCGCCGGTCGGAGTGTGAGGGAGCTCATCGAATACGTGCCGGCATGACCAGCGAGGCCCCGACACTTGATGCCGACGTGGTGATAGTGGGGTGCGGCCCGGTGGGGGTGATGGCCGGGCTTCGGTGCGTACAACGTGGTCTGACGGTGATCGCCATCGACAAATCGCCCGACATCTACCCACTGCCCCGGGCCATCGCCATGGACGACGAAACCCAGCGGGTATTGCAGAACGCCGGCCTCCTCGATCAACTGCGAGCACATTCGACCCCGATTCTCGGTGGCGAGTTCGTCGACGCCGACCACAAGCGGGTGGTCGGGATCGAGTTCGAGACCGGAACGCTCGGGGTCATGTCGCTTCCGCCGATCGTGGCTTTCGATCAGCCTGGGGTCGAGGGATTCCTGCGCCGAGCCGCGGCCGCTGCCGGGGTGGAGTTCCGATTCGGACCCGAAGCCGTCGGCATTACCGAATGGGCCGACCGTGCGAGCGTCGATCTCACCGGACCCCAGCCGTCGATCACCGGGCGCTGGGTGATCGCATCCGACGGGGCGTCGAGCACCATTCGCAAACATCTGGGCATCCGCTTCATCGACCAGGGATTCGACCAACCGTGGCTCGTGGTCGACGCCACCCAACTCGAACCCGGGCTCGGGCTCACCCGCCTCGCCCAGCAGATATGCGACCCGTCGAGGGTGATCACCGTGGTGCCCGGCCACGCCGATCGGCGCCGCTGGGAGTTCCACCTCCACGACGACGAGCCCCGTGAGTTGGCCGAAGGCCCCGAGTTCGTGGCCAGTCTCCTCGCTCCGTGGGGCACACCCGAGCAGATCCGAGTCGACCGGATCGCCTGGTATCGCTTCCATGCGGTCGTGGCCGAACGGTTCAGCATCGGGCATGTTTTCCTCGCAGGCGACGCCGCCCATCAGACCCCGCCGTTCAACGGCCAGGGGATGTGCGCCGGCATCCGCGACGCCGAGAACCTTTCTTGGAAGCTCGCCGAGGTCGCCCACGGGCGGGCCGATGAGCGACTCCTCGACACCTACGACATCGAACGCCGACCCCATGCGGTCGGGCAGGTGGCCCACGCCGCCGATGCCGGCCGACTCATGGACGCCATCGCCGCCGGTGTCGACACATCCGTCGAAGCCGGATACGGGGGCGGTCGGCCGTTCCCCCATATCGA
>CAZDYO010000049.1:0-9940 GCA_964509555.1 uncultured Acidimicrobiales bacterium | reverse complement strand
AATTTGACTCAGCCAACTACCATTGTCAATGATTTGCTACAGGGACAGTTAGAACGAGGTTAGCCAACGTCGACAATCCAACCGCCGCCAGCACGACCAGGGTGACCTCGGCGGGAACCCTGAACCTCGGTATGCCGTAGAACGCCGCCCCAATGAAGGTGACGTGCACGATCATGGCCACGAACGGCCATCTCCACACTGTCGGGTCGAGCCGCCGCCACCCGAACACGGCCAACGGCAACATCATCCAAAAGCCGACAAGGGTGAGATACGAAGCCCACAACTCGCGGCCCTCTCCCTGGTTGAAGTCGGCCATCTGGAACGGCCGGAATACCGACCAGACCCGACCCACCCTCGCAGCGACCACCACTGGTATCCGCGAGAGGTTGTCCCGCGCGTAGTCGACCGCGGCCCGGCGATAGACACCCGACACCTCACTTTGGTCAAGGCCCTCAACGTCGATGGTGTTGGCGTACTCCAACGACCAGAAGCCGATCGCCGGCCCGGAGAAGGTCTGGGGGGAGTTGGCCCCGATGAGGGTGGACCCGTCGTTGGTCGACATCACCACCGGGTCGTTGAATCGCACGAGGTTTGGCAACACCCATGGGGCCAGTACCAGCACACTCATCGCGCCCGCGGCCATCAGACGGGCCACGCGCCGCCCTCCCCGGTGGGTCACCCACATGAGGGGCAACACGATCAGCGGTGCGAGGAGCAGCGACTCCGCCCGGGCCAGCGACGCCATGCCGATCCAGACCCCGATTTCGAGCGCCGTTCCCAGCTCCGGACGACGCCTGTATCTGAACGCGGCCCACAGAGTCCCCGCCACCATCAACGTGGTGAGGGATTCGGCCATCACCAGACCATCGTTGATCCAGAAGCCCGGGTAGAGCGCAGCCACCACCGCGGCGACCAAACCCACCCGGCGGCCCGCCACCTCGCGGGCGAGCAGTCCGATCATGACCACGGCGAGCGTGCCCACCAGCGCCATGGTGAGTCGCTGCTCGAAGAGGTTGTTGCCGGGCAGTAGCGATGCCGGGGTGGATACCAACGCGGTCAGCGGGGGGTGATCGGCCGCCGACGGAGCCGGCGTGCCGGGGGCGGCCAACCCGAGGCCGATCGCAAGGTCGTGCCACGGCACCACGAAACCCTTCCCCTTGGCCAGCGCGTCACCGGCGAGCGAGTAGTAGAATTGGTCGCCGGGGAAGATCTTCCCACCATCAAGTGTGTGGTTTCGTTTGGTGATCACGTAGCCGACCCGCAACATCAATGCTGCTCCTGACACGACAGCCAGTTGCGTGCGAAACGCCGCCATCCTCCACCCGCGGACTGCGGCGGCCACCCGCGACTCCATTGGTGTGGGATCAACAACCGGTCTCGTCACCACACCCTGCGCCCGTTGCCCGAGGCGCTCGACGCCGTAGTACGTGAGCGTCGACATCACCAACGTCGGCACGCCGGCAGCCACCGACAGCGAGAAGAATCGGTGGGACAGAACCGTGTCGAGTCCGCTCCACCCGAACGCCGAATGGAACCACGAGGCCTGGAAGGTGTGGGCCCAGAACCAGTCGACGCGGTGGTTGAACGGCTGCCACACGTGGACGATGAACACCATGTGCCAGAGATAGATCGAATAGGAAATCAGGCCGAGCCACTCCATGGTGGGGCTGGCCACGAATCGCCGCACACGCGACGGATGGCCGACCCCGAACACCAACGGGAAGAGCAGTGCGAACCCGATCAGCCCGTAGATGAACTGCCGGGCCATTTCCCGCGGCCACCACGCCACCTCGACCCCCAGCGCGAGCCCCATCCACTGCGACACGACATGAAACGCGAACGCCGCTCCGAGCCACCACAGCCAAGCACGGCTTCCGAGTCGGTCGAGCTTCTGGCGGGCCGCGGTGCCCGCAGGCACGGCCACGTGGAGAATCGCAATCACCATGCCCACGGCGAAGTAGTCGAACATGGCCGGTAGCCAGAGGACGGCCGGCCTGGTCCAGCGATTGTCGAGTCCGAACATCGCCGCCCGAAACATCACGCTGAACGCGTAACCCGAGGCGATCACGAGCAGCAGACCGTTGCGACGTCCCCCCCGATCGCCATTGCGCAGCATCGGGCGAACCACCCGGGCCAGCAGCGGCAACATCGCATAGAACGTGACCTCTGTGGCCAGGCTCCACGCCTGGGGCATCGGCCCGATGGCGTGGGTCGGGAAATGGATCTGCACCAGCAGATACGTGACCACGGCACCACTGGTGTCGTTGAAGTGCTCACTCGTGAACACCACGATCAGCGTGAGAATCACCCAGAACGCCGGGTAGATGCGCATCGCCCGGCGCCACAAATGAACCAGGGCGGGACGCAGCGGACGATCATCGAGGATCGACTCGGCTATCGGGCGGAACAACAAGAAGCCCGAGAGCGTGAAGAACACGGGCACACCGATGTCGAGTCGTCCGATGTAGCGACCCCAGAATCCCGAGAACGTCGCGCTCGACCAGAAGCCCACGTGGTGGATGAATATTCCGATGGCCGCGATGGCCCTCAGGCCGTCGAGCCCGGGGAAACGTCGGCTCCCGGTATCGGTCGACGTTGCTGTGGCGATGTCGACCGTGACGTCCATGAGGCCCCAATCCTGCCCGGTGGAATCAGTGGAGACCACCATTGTGGTTGCGACCACCGAAGAATGGGTTGCGCGGCGCTACTTGGAATTCCAGATGAGGATCCCGGATGAGTCGAGAGCCGGCCCTGAAGACACCTGGTTCCTGATCCGCTCGATCGGCCCGGGACGCGCGAAGAGATATCCCTGACCGATGTCGCAGCCGAGCTCTCGCAACAAGGTGAGAGTGGCCGTGTCCTCGATGCCCTCGGCCACGACCTGATGGCCGAGATTGTGCGACAGATCGATGATCGAACGGGCGATCATGTAGTCGTTTTCGTTGTCGAGCATCCCGCTCACGAACGACTGATCGATCTTTATCTCGTGGATCGGCAACCTACGAAGATGCGTGAGCGACGAGAACCCGGTTCCGAAATCGTCGATCGAGACGCCTACGCCGAGATCGTGGATCTCCTCGAGCACCTCGACCACCGTTCGGTGGTCCTCCATGATCTCGCTCTCGGTTATCTCAAGAGTCAGGCGCGACGGCTCCACCCCGGCGTCACTCAGCTTTCGTGCCACCACCTCGGGCAGAGTCCGGTCGTAGAGATTCCTGACCGGCACGTTGACAGCAACCCTTTGTCCCGGCCAACTGGTCATCACCGCCAAAGCCTCATCGAGAACCCTGAAGGTGAGTTGGGAGATCATTCCCGACAACTCGCACAGCTCGATGAACTGACCGGGTCCGAGCAGGCCCATTCGTGGGTGTTGCCACCTGGCAAGAGCCTCAAGTCCGAATACGTGGCCGGTTCGTATGTCGATCTTCGGCTGATACCAGACCCGCAACTCGTCGCCGGTGAGCCCGCTCAATTCGCCCATCAGGGTGAGACGGTCGACCGAGTGTCGATCATTGTCGGGTACGTAGAGGTTGTACGGCATGCCGCTGCGCTTGGCGTCGTACATGGCCACATCAGCGCGTTGCAGCAACACGTGGGGATCGTCGCCGTGCATCGGAGCCACCGCCCCGCCGATGCTCGCCGCCACCTCCACACCGATCCCGCCGACCTCGATGGTGCGTCGGATCTCGTCGCCGGCCCGCTTGGCTATGTCTCCCATTTGCTCGACGGTGGCGCCTCCGATCACCATCGCGAATTCGTCTCCACCCAAACGCGCCACCGTGTCCTGTGGCCGCACCATCAGCGCCAGCCGGGTGGCGATGGTGGTGAGCAACTGATCACCGTAGGCATGGCCGAGAGTGTCGTTGATCTCCTTGAACTGGTTCAGATCGAACAGAAGCAGCCCGACACTCGATCCATCTCTTGCGATGGCCGCGAGAGCCTGGGAGAGACGATCGAACAGCAGGGTCCTGTTGGGCAGCGCAGTGAGGGGATCGTGGAAAGCCTGATGCCGGATCAGTTCGATGGCATGACGCCGATCGGTGACATCGGTGAACTGAATGGCCGCCGAGCCGTCGGGGAGCGGCACGATCTCAAAGTCGAAGTTTCTGGTCCCCTTGGGTGTGGCGACGCTCAGGTCGTCCCGATCCGAGGCTCGCCCGGTGGTGACCATGTCATCAAGATCGGCGCGCACCGTGTTGGGCAGCCACGGCGCCACTTCCCAGAGATTCCCCCCGGAAAGACGTTCCCCCTCATATTGGGCCAAGCGGGCGAACGCCGGGTTCATGTGAACGATCGTGGGCTCGACCTCAGCGGATTTCCTGGGAGCCACGACCACCAGTGGGTCCGACTGGTTGTCGACGATCGCCGCCAGACGGTCCACCGCCTCTCGAGCGGAGACCTCGTCGGTGACATCCAGCGTGACCCCTCGAAGGTGCAACGAGTCGGGGTTGCCCACCGCCCGGATCACCTCGCGAACACCCACGTGCGAGCCGTCCCTGGTCTTGAGCCTCACCTCGCTCACGACCGGAACCTGCGACTCGCGTGCTGACTCGCGGGCGGCGCGATACTTCTTGAGGTCATCGGCGTGAACACGGCTCTCGGTGGGGATCTCCATCCACTGTGTGGGGGTGTACCCCGTCAATGCCGCCACGTGGCCAATGGCCCGGATGATCGTCTCCCCGTCGGCCTCGGTCTCCCAGACCACAACCGGAAGCGACTCGACGAGGTCGGCCACGCGCAACACGCTGTGACGGCCCTCTCCCAGCAGCGTCAGATTGTTCACGTTCAATGCCGCCAACGTCACCGCCATGGAAAGCAACGACACCGCCGCACCCGGCGGGTGCGCCGAAACCGCCGCCGCACCCATCGCAACGACGGCTGACAGCCACAACGCCCATGTCATGGTGCGACTCACCAGCCAGCCAACGCTCATCGCGGCAGCCACGGGCACAAGGAGCGCCACCCAAGCCGTGGGGTTGCCGGCTGCCACGAATCCGATGAGCACGATGTCGAGAAGGGCCATGGCACCGGCCTGGATGCTGCGACTCGGGAACCTACCTATGGCCAGCAGCACCAGGAACGTGAGAGCTGACAACACCACGATGAGCGCATCCGGCTGGGCCAGGATGACCACCGTCGCCACGGTGGGTAGCACAAAGAAGTGAGTGCGTCGCGTCTTGTCGATCGTGCGATTCCGGGACGCCTCGAAGTCGTTGATCCACTCTCCGAACACGTCGTCGATGGTGCCGCCGGTGCCGGGTCGATTCCTGAACCAGCCGATTCGATTCATCCAATTCACGCCGATCAGTCGACCTCTTGTTGCAACAACCAGGTCCGACTCTCGTCGCCCTCATCACCGTCGATGAACGCCTCGAACCTTCTCTCCTCCACCATGTCCTCGACCATTTCCTCCACGCTGTGGGGACCCGAAAACTGATCGACGGGCGCCTCATCGCGAGGCGCATCAAGCCACTTCCCGGTCCGGCTGAACATCGAAGGGTCGTGATCCACCTCCACCACCGGAATGCCCGAGAACTCCGACCGTTGCGGATCTACATCCTTGGGGATTTCCGGGGCGGACAGACCCTCGATCACCGAAAGTGCTGCGATGGGTGGTTCCGTCGCCATGAACGCCACCATCGATTCGGCCAACTCCTGGACGCGACGACGAAGTTCGGAGTGGTAGTTCTCGAGATCGTGACGTTCCGACTCGAGGGCAGCCCTCACCTCTTGGAGCGCGTCGATCTCGTCGGCGACCCGCCGACGTTCGATGTCGACCATGGCCATGGCCTCAGACTCGGCTTTCGCCTTCATGCCGACAACTTCGGCAAGAGCAGCCGAGGTCAAGTCGGCGGCTTCGGCACGGGCCTTGCCCGTCTCATTCCTGGCCTCCTCCATCGCCACGTCGATCATGCTCGCGGCCATGGCCAACAGACGGCCGGCCGACTCCACTGCACCGTCGCCACGAAGATCGGCCACCTCTGCCTCCAGCCTGGCCACCTTCAACTCCAGTTGGCGCTCACGCTCCGAGGGACTCATGTCGGTCATGGGTTTGGCTCCTGATGCATCGTTGCCCCTCCCATCGGCCGGCCCAGCGAGGTGTTGAGTCGGGTTATCGGTCCATGGCCCGGGCGCTCCTATCCTCATGTGATGGGCGACCGCGAACACCTGGTTTGGTATGCCTCCTACGGCTCGAACTGCGACATGTCGCGCTTCATGTTCTATCTGGAGGGTGGCCAACGACAAGGCACCAACGGTGGGCATCGGGGTGCCCGGGATCCGTCGCCGCCCATCGATTCGGCACCGATGGAGTTCCCGACACAGATCACGTTCATGGGCAACTCGAGGCGATGGGGCGGGGGGGTGGCCTTTCTCGAGCATCATCCCCGGGCGCCCGACTTTCCGGGCGCTCTCGGACGCCGCTACCTGATAACCCGTGAGCAATTCGACGATGTTGCCGCTCAGGAGAGCCACCGGCCAACATCGCGAATCGACATTGAGGTGCTCACCCCCGGCCAAGTCAGGGAAGTCGGCACCGGTTGGTACGACGGCCTGCTTGCGCTCGACCCCATGGACGGTGTCCCGGTGGTCACTTTCACATCTCCCGCTCCACCCGAGGCAGGCTTCGAGAACCCACCCTCAGTGGACTACCTCACCACTCTGGCCGCCGGACTTAACCAGATACACATGATCGGCCCGGAGCGGATTGTCGCCCGGCTCCGCCTCGTGGACGTGATCGCGTCCAACTGGAGTCAAGAGCAACTGCTGGAGCTCCTGCTGAGCTCCGACAGATAGGCGCATCGGACGATTCGGGCCGAATGGCCCATGACCGTCCCGCGACGCGTTTGTAACGTCTTGGAGGGGGAGGATTCCGTGTCGTTGTCGCAACATCTCAGAGATGCCGCAATCGAGCGGGCCCGCCGGTACGGCGATGTCATCGACTCGTGCGTACTAGGACCCGACGGCGTCGTGGATCTCCGGGTGATCGACGACTCGAGCATCCAGGCGCCGTCCACAAGGCCCGCGTCGGCGTTGTCCCACACCGCCGGCGGTTTCGACGACAGCGACGACATCTACCAGCTGTTCGCCACCCCGTGCAGGCTCGGTCTGCTCAACAGGAGGCACCGCCCCAAGCGGTCGATGTAGTGTCACCGGGTCAATACCGACCGACCGAAGGACAAGCGGTGGCCACCACATACGACCCGAACAAGTACACCAAGGTGATTCTCGACGAATCCGAGCAACCCACCCAGTGGTACAACGTCGTACCTGATCTTCCGGAGCCTCCGCCACCCCCGCTCCATCCCGGCACGCTGCAGCCGGCCGGTCCCGATGACCTCGCCCCGCTCTTCCCGATGGCCCTCATAGAGCAGGAAGTGTCGACGGAGTCCTACATCGACATTCCCGGCGGCGTTCTCGACGTCCTGCGTCTGTGGAGGCCCAGCCCCCTGTTTCGTGCCCGCCGTCTCGAGAAGCTCCTCGACACCCCGGCCAAGATCTTCTACAAGTACGAAGGCGTGAGCCCGGCCGGCTCACACAAGCCCAACACCGCGGTACCGCAGGCCTACTACAACCACCAGGAGGGCATCACCAAGCTCACCACGGAGACCGGAGCCGGCCAGTGGGGATCAGCCCTGTCGTTCGCCACCGCCCAGTACGGCATCGAGTGTGAGGTGTGGCAGGTGGCAGCCTCATACCGTCAGAAGCCCTACCGCAAGACCATGATGGAGGTGTGGGGGGCAACGGTCCACCCGAGCCCCTCCAATGTCACCGAGTACGGGCGGGAGTTGCTGGCCGCCGATCCCGACCATCCGGGTTCGCTGGGCATCGCCATCACCGAGGCCGTGTCGGCCGCAGTTGCCGATCCCAACGTGCGCTACGCCCTGGGCAGCGTGCTCAACCACGTTCTGCTCCATCAAACCATCATCGGCGAGGAGGCACTCCTGCAATTGGCCAAGGTCGGCGAGACCCCCGACTTGTTGGTTGGGTGCACCGGTGGCGGATCCAACTTCGGGGGTCTTTCGTTCCCGTTCCTGCGCGAGAAGCTGGCCGGGCGCATGAACCCCGAGATCCGCTGCGTCGAGCCGGCCGCCTGCCCCACGCTCACCCAGGGCGAGTACCGCTACGACTTCGGCGACACCGGCCACATGACCCCGCTGCTGAAGATGCACACCCTCGGCCACAGCTTCATCCCGGAGCCGATCCACGCCGGTGGCCTGCGCTACCACGGCATGTCGCCCCTGGTCTCCCACATCAAGGAATTGGGTCTCGTCGACGCGATCGCGATTCCCCAGACCGAGTGCTTCACCGCAGCGTTGCAGTTCGCCCGCGCCGAGGGAATCGTTCCGGCTCCAGAGCCGACCCACGCCATCGCCGCCGCGATCCGTGAAGCTCTGATCTGCAAGGAATCAGGTGAGGAGAAGGTGATCCTCACCGCGCTGTGCGGCCACGGCCACCTCGACCTGGCCAGCTACGAGGCCTTCCTCAGCGGCAATCTTGTCGATCTCGATCTGGACCAGTCGGAGATCGCGGCCGCCATGGAGAGCGTACCGGTGATCGCCTGAGTCACTTGCGGGGAGTGTGTTCGGCGCCGTCGCCAAACACCGCGAGGAACTCGTCGTACGGCTCGGCCTGCTTGGCCCGAAACAGGGTCTCCACATGGAACCAGCGACCATCGGGAAGGGCGAATACGTAGCGACGCGTGAGCGTGCCGAACATGCCCTTTTCGTCCCACCAGCACATGTTCGATCCCGGATGTGGCGCCTCGGCAAACAGCCGTGGGTTGCGTCCGGGGTGGACACAGACAAGACGCTTGTCGGTGAGTCCCACCAAGCAACCCTCACCGCCCACCGGGATGGCATCCTCAGCATCGGGTGAGTACCTGGCAGCCAGTTTCTCGGTCGGCTTCAGGAACGGATTGTGCTGGAGTTGGTTGGTGGTGGACCCTGCCGGAATCCAAGAGACAAGGGCCTCGCCCTGATCGAGGAACGATTGCAATGTCGATTCGTGGCGCTTCGAGAAACCCATGGGGGCGGACGCTACCAGTGGTCAGAGAGACGGCATCAGCCGGCGAACACTGCCAGCCACTGCTCGCGGCTCGTCGGCTTGAAGACCATGTTGTGCTCTCGGGTGGAGCCCATGGTTGCAGATGACTCCACGGAATATCGGTGACCCGGGTAGAGCACGGCATGGTCGGGGACCTTGGCCAGTTTCTGGGTGAGGCTCTCATACATCGCCGCCGGGTCGGAACCGGGCAGATCGGTGCGGCCGCAGCCATCGAGGAACAGCGTGTCCCCGGCGACCAGCCTGTCCTCGACCAGGAAACACTGGCTGCCCGGCGTGTGGCCGGGTGTGTGTATCAAGTTGATTCGCATGGCCCCCACCTCCACGATGTCGCCGCTCGAGTGGGTGGTGAGCTGATCATCGGTGAGACCGGTCATCTTGCGCACGTAGTCGGCCTCATCGGCCTGCACGTGGATCGGGACATCGACACGGTCGAGAAGCTTGGTCACCCCCTCCAGATCGAATCCCATCATCGAACCGCCGATGTGGTCGGGGTGATAGTGGGTGGCGAGCACACCGGTGAGTTTCATGCCTTCGGCGTCGACCGTGTCGAGCAACGAGTCGATGTCGTAGGCCGGGTCGACAAGCACGGCCTCACCCGTCTCGCGATCACCGATCACGTATACGAAGTTGACCATCTGTCTGGCCATCTGATCGGTGGCGGCAAAGTCTCGGCCCGAGAGCAACTGGCGGAAATAGAGGCGGTCTGACATGTGCCGAATCTAGAGGCGACTGTACGTCCGGCGCATACCGAGTTCATACTGGGGGCATGCCCGAATGGATCACAGGTGGAATGGTTCCACCGCCAGCTCTCATGCCGCAGGTCCTTCCAACCGAGCGGCTCACCGAGACCGGCGTGCCCATCCGGGAGCTGCGC
>CAZDYO010000048.1:0-9949 GCA_964509555.1 uncultured Acidimicrobiales bacterium | reverse complement strand
CGTGCGGTGTCGTCGGCGAACACCGAACTGTTGTGGCGGGCATCGTGAGCCACGACCAGCGAGGTGCCCCCCTCGGCCACCACACGCCGGGCCACACCCGCTGCGGTCATTCGTACGAGGACCCTGTTCATGCGCGTCGGGCCGGCACCCAGCGCACCTCGTAGACCGGCCGTGCCAAAGGCCAGACGCGAGGCGAAGCGTTCACGAAGGGCACCGCCGCCCTCGGCAATCAGTGCCTCGAGTTCCATTCGTGTGGATGGGTCGGGGTCGACGGCCAGCCAGTCGGCCGCGGACGGAATGGCGCTCACAGTTTCTCCAGAACACCACGCAGCAAAGCCACCATTCGTGGGGCCGCCTCGCGCGCCGCGTTCAACACGTCGGCGTGATCGAGCGGTTCGTCGGTGAGCCCGGCGGCAGGGTTGGTCACGAGGGCAACTCCGAGAATCTCCGCGCCCAGGTGACGAGCCGCGATCGCCTCCAACACGGTCGACATTCCAACCATGTCGGCTCCCATGGCGCGCAACATGCGAATCTCGGCGGGAGTCTCGTAGGCCCCACCGACCAGCCCGGCGTAGACCCCCTCGGGCAGACCGGGGTCGACCGCTCTGGCCAGGTCGCGCAGGCGACTCGAGTAGACCTCGGTGAGGTCGACGAATCGAGGCGGTTTGTTGCGAGGCGGCGGTGGGCCGAGCATGGGAGAGGTGCCGGTGAGGTTGAGCTGATCCCCTATCAACACCGGTTGGCCAACGGTCCACTGCGGGTTGAATCCGCCGGCTGCGTTGGTGAGAACGACCGTGCGGCATCCGGCCGCGATCGCGGTGCGAACACCGTGAACCACGGTGGACGCGGGGTGGCCCTCGTAAAGATGGGAGCGGCCACCGAGTACCAGCACACGGACGGCTCCGATGGTGACCGATCGGGCCAGGTTGAGGTGGCCGGCCACGGTGGGAGTGGGGAAACCTGGCAGATCGCCGAGAGGGGTGTCGGCCACCAGCTCCCCGAGCTCGTCGGCGGCGGCCGCCCATCCGGAGCCGAGCACGACCACGGCGTCGTGGCGATCGAGTCCGGAACGACGGGCCAGTTCCGATGCCGCCGATGCAGCGAGTTCATAGGGATCGGATGCTGGGTGATCCATCTCGATGCTCCGGACGCGTCGGGGATGGTGAAGGTATCACCAGCACGCTCGGTGGCACGAGGCCGAAGGTCTCTTTTCAGCCTCGCGTCAACTTCATACCCCCAGCCGGGTCAATGCATCATCGATACCGGCAGCGGCACGGAGGCCCAATTCCTGCGAACCGGCCACCCCGCCCGAAACCCACGATTGATCGAAACTCGACCACAACTCCCGCTCCAGCGGATCCAGAACCTGCCTCACCGAGAGGAGCACCTCGTGGTCTGCCTCGACCCTGTCGCGCAGGTCGGCGAACCTGATCACGGTGTCGACATCCGACAGCACCGCCGGAACGTGGGGGAAGACGAAAGGCACGTAAACCCCACAGCACGGCGACCCCAGGCAACCCCAGATCCTGATCGGGCTGTCGTCGGCCGGGATCGAACAGATCATCGCCGCCGTGGTCGCCTGGTAGCCGGGGATGTGCATGCAGACGGTGATTCCGGAAAGATCATCGCCGAGTTCCGAGGGTGGGAGCTCCGCGGTGTCGCCACGTCCGGGGGCACCCCACGGGACCGTGCCGTGGAAGCGCTGCGTGGCCACGGCGTCCGCCGGGGTCGGTTTGGCCATCGCGCAGGATCTCGTGGCCGACCAGCGATGATCCGCGAGCCGGGTGTCGACCGAGGTTTGATGCCACAGCTCGACGGATTCCCCATCGAGGAGTGCACCTGATCCGGTGGTCCAGGCCGAACCTAGTGTGTAACGGTTGGAGATGGCTGCGTGACCATCGACCCGCCCCGCCACCCAATCGCGGCCGGAGGTCTCGACAACCCAACAGTCGCCGGCATCGACGAGCAGGAACGATGAGTCATACGGGTCGTCGTCATCGGGCACTCCGGATCCGCCCTGCCCGAAACGTGTGAGAAGGTCGGTGATCACATCGACGCCGTCGACGGCGCTGCGGGCCCGTTCGAGGGCCAGCCGTACGATGTCCATACCGATGAGAGCCGGGGGGCCCGACAGATCACGGGCCGAATAGACCCTTTCGTTGCCGACCGCAAGGCCGTGCTCGTTGACCCCATGCTCGGCTCCCCAGAGCCAGGTCGGACGCGAAAGAACCATGGCGTGTGCGTCGGCGTCGGGGATCTCGATGTATTGGGTCTTCATGGTCCCGATTGAGTGACGAGCCGGCCGGAACTCGATCACCTGGGGTTCGCGAGGCCCACGGTCGGAGTTCTTCGCAAACAGGGCGCCGCCGGAGCCGATCGAAGCAAACGTGTCACACATGGCCGCAGACTAGATCGCGCCCTCCTCCGAAGAGGAAGCGAGACCCGACCTCGGTGTAGACACTTGTCGTGGAATCCATATCCGACACAGAACTCGAACTGGTCGAGGCCGCCATTGGCGGGGCTCTCGACACCGATGATCACACCAGCCTCAGAATCCTCGGATACGGCGAGGTGTCCGTGGCCGTGGGCTGGCCAACGGCTTCACCCCGATGGGCGGTGAAGCGCATGCCACCCTTCGCCGATCGAGCGGCGTTCGACGGTTACGCCGATCTGGTCACCGGCTACATCAGCCATCTTGAGGGTGCCGGAGTGTCGATCGTTCCCACCGAGGTCAGGGCCATACCCGGACCTTCCGGAAGCTGTGTCGGCTACCTGGTGCAGCCGGTGCTCGACGCTGCCACCCTCGCCCCCAACGTGTTGCGCTCCGCCGACCCCGCCGTCGGTCATCCACTGGTCGACTCGATAGTCGATGCGGTGATGGCCTGCACCGACGGCCGGACCGGCATCGACGCTCAGATCACCAACTGGGCGTGGATCGACGGGCGCGCCGTCAACCTCGACGTGAACACCCCGTTCGTGTTCGACGAGACCGGCTCGCCGTTGCTCGATCTCGACATGTTCATCGGCGCGCTCCCTTGGGTGGTTCGTGCCACCCAGCGCAAGGCCGGTCCGAAGATCATCGCCAGATGGGCCAAGCCCCGGTGGACCCTCACCGATCTGGCCATGAACCTCCACAAGGACCATCTCGAAGACTGGATTCCGATGGTGGTGCAGGCAGCCAACGCCCGACTCGACGACCCGATCGACGAGTCGTCGCTCAAGGCCCAATACGACAAGGAAGCCAAGCTCTGGGTGAAACTCCACCGGCTCAAGAAAATCGACCGGTGGTGGCAGCGCCACATCCGCCGGAGGCGCTACCAGTTCCTCGTGCCTGCATCCACCGACTACTCGGAGACGAAATCATGACACCCGACAACGCCGGGTTCCCCGACCGCGAGTCGCTCGAGGACTCGTACCACCGTCACGTCGACGCCGGGCGCGTCGACACCTGGAAGATGGCCGACATGCAGTTGGTGATGGGAGCACGCGACGGTGTCAGGTTCAGTGATGCGTTCACCGGAAAGTCGTATGTCAACTGCCATTGCAACGGCGGTGTGTTCAATCTTGGCCATCGCAACCCGCTGGTGATCTCCGCGGTGCGCGATGCCATGGACCACATCGACATCGGCAACCATCATCTGGTGTCCTCCCACCGGGCGGCGGCGGCGCAGCGATTGATCGACTCCACCGGCGGCCGGCTCACCGGGGTCGTGTTCGGCACCTCGGGAGGCGAGGCCATCGATCTGGCCATCAAGGCCGCCCGTCACGCCACCGGTCGCGACGGGATCGTGTCGGTCGAAGGCGCCTACCACGGCCACACCGGCTTGGCGTTGGCCACCGGGGAGGCCAAGTTCCGCGATCCTTTCCGACATGTGGTGCCGGGTTTCGTCCAGGTTCCCTACAACGACATCGAATCGATGAGCGCCGCCGTCGGCGACAACACGGCCGCGGTGATACTCGAGGCCATTCCCGCCACCCTGGGGTTCCCCATGCCCGAGCCCGGTTATCTCCCCGCGGTCGAGCGATTGTGTCGCGATCGGGGCGCCCTGCTGATCATCGACGAGGTGCAGACCGGTCTCGGCCGAACCGGCACGGTGTGGTACCACGAGCAGGAATCGATCGAACCCGACATGGTGGTCGCTGGCAAGGGCCTCGGTGGCGGCATATACCCCATCGCGGCCACGCTGATGACCGCCGATGTTCATCGCTTCACCAGCGACGAACCGTTCTCCCACATATCCACCTTCGGTGGCGCCGAACTCGGATGTGTTGCCGCGTCGACCGTTCTCGACATCGTCACGGATCATCGGTTTCTCGCCCGGGTTCGCGAAGTCGGCGATCGCATCGGCCGTGGGCTTGATGGCGGCCCGTTCGGGATCCGTCGCCGGGGCATGCTCACCGGGCTGAAGTTCGGCGAGCCGATGGGAGGTATGGCTGCGATGAAGGCACTGTTCGATGAGGGGGTCTACAGCTTCTTCGCCGGCAACGATCCCTCGGTGCTCCAGTTCAAGCCCGCCCTCGTGATCTCCGACCACGACCTCGACTGGCTGATCACCACGGTTCGTAGAGTGTTGGGATGACCCACCCCCCGCCCGATCCCGGATCCGAAGTCTTCGACCGGGGCGGCGGAGGTCACTCGTCCTCCAGCATCGTCAAGCCGATTCTCCTGGGCGCAGCCATCCTGCTCACTCCCCCGGTCATGGTGGCATACACCTCCCCGGTCGTGGTCCCCATGTTGTTCAGCATGAGCCGCAAGGATTCGGTCGACGTGGGCTGGCGACGGGCCGGGCTGCTGGGTGCAGGATTGGTGGTGATCGAGACCGCCCTCTACCTTTTGTTCGTCATCGGAGGATCATGAACCAAGTACAGACCGCCCTGCCAAACCCGATCGCACCCGAATTCTGGGTCAGACCGGAGGCAGAGATTGAAGCCGACTTGGCGGCCCTGCGCGCGGTCCCGCTGTCATTTCATCCCGAGCCCCCGGTGCCGGTCGACATCGACTTTCCCGAAGGCCCCGGCTCCTGGGTGGTCACCCGCCACGCCCAAATCCTCGAGGTCTCGAAGCAGCCCGAGATATTCTCATCGGCCGCCGGGGTCACCGTGATCGATGCGCCTCCCGAGTTCAACGAGTTCTTCGGTTCGATGATTGCGATGGACGACCCCCGCCATGCCCGACTCCGCAAGCTCGTCTCAGCCGGGTTCACCCCGCGAATGCTCGCCAAGCTCGAAGACGGCGTGGCTCTCCAAGCCCAGCGAATTGTCGACCGGATCATCGAACGCGGCGAATGTGACTTCGTGGTCGATGTGGCCGCCCGTCTTCCCCTGCAGATCGTCTGCGATCTGATGGGCATACCCGAAAGCCAGATCGAGTTCGTATTCGAGCAGACCAACATCATCCTTGGTGGGGGCGATCCCGAATACGTTCCCGACCAGCACGACATTCTCACCGCCCTCTTGTTGGCCGGTCAGGGCCTTTCGGAGCTCATGAACGATGTGGCCGAATCGAAGAAGGGCGGCGATGCCGATGATCTCACCACCATTCTCGTCAACGCCACCGTCGACGGCGAACAGCTCACCCAGGCCGAGATTGCCAGCTTCTTCATCTTGTTGGTGGTCGCCGGCAACGAGACCACCCGCAACGCCATCGCCTGGGGCCTGAAGTACCTCACCGACAACCCCGACCAGAAGCAGCTCTGGTTGCAGGATCCCGAGGCCGTCGAACACACCGCTGTCGAGGAGATCGTGAGGCTGGCCAGCCCGGTCACCTACATGCGTCGCACCGCCCTGGCCGACACGATCCTCGATGGCCAACAGATTCGTGAGGGCGACAAGGTCTCGATGTTCTACTTGGCGGCCAACCGCGACGAGGATCTATTCGACGACCCCTACACGTTCAATGTTCTGCGCGATCCGAATCCCCACGTGGGGTTCGGCGGACCGGGCCCACACTTCTGTCTGGGAGCGCACCTGGCCCGCCGGGAAATCAGGCTGATGTGGCGCGAACTCCTCGCCCGGGTGCCCGACATCGAGGCATCGGGGCCTCCCGACCTGTTGTTGTCGAGCTTCATCCACGGGGTGAAACACCTGCCGGCCACGTTCACCCCAGCATGACGCTCTGAACCACACCTCTCGCCACCACCCCACCGGCGGAGTCGAGTAGCACGACCCGATACGAAGCCACCGAAGTGCCGGGGGGAACCTCGTCGACTGCTTCGCCCGGTTGGCCGGCCGGCGCTTCGCCGAGCAGCACCATTCCCGGGCCGAGGGGCCAGTCCGGCGGCGCATCCGCCGACGACCTGATGACCACACTTCTCCACAGTGCATCCGTGGCCGGTCCGGTAGACCATCTCAAGGTGACCCGGCGGGTCCGTCCGTGTCGGCGCACGCTCAGCCCCACCTGGGTGGACGGGTTTGGCGGGACGATGGGCGGAGGCTCAATGGTGACGGGCGGGATCAGAGGTCGGGGCTCAATTGTGACCGTGGGGCCGCCCTTCTGGGGATTGGGCTGTGGGGCCGGATGGATCGCATCACGACCCGGCTGAGTCGGGCGATCGGTGGGAAGCGGCGGTTCGGGCACCGGTTGAGTGCCTGGGTGGTCGTCGGGGCGAACCGGCCGAGACGGTTCACCGGCGGGAGGCTCCATGGAGGACACGGAAGGCGGTTCGTTGGTCGCCGTCGGCGGGGGGACCGGCCCCGTGTCGTCTGGACGGTCGGATCGTTCGGATGGTCCGGCCGGTGGAGCGGTGGAGGTCGTGACGACCACATCGGTCACCAGTGACCCGTCCCGGACGGTGACGGTGGAGCCCTCGCCGAGCGAGACATCGTCGATGGTGACGGATCCGCCGATGCTCACGACGATGATCGCACCCTCTGGAAGGTCGAAACCGTCGGCCGGGTCCTCGATTGTGGAACCATCGGGAAGTGTCACCTGCACACCGATCGCGTCGGTCATCTCGAGCGCGGACGATACGGAGCGGTCGTTCCACACCAGGCCGGCGGTTGCCACGGCGAGCACGACCGCCGCCACCGAGGCCAAGGCGCCGAGTCGACCCCATCGGGGGCTCGGAGCTGTGCCGCGACCACGTTCGGCATGGGCGATCCGCAACTCGGCGTCGAGGCGGTCGACGAATTCGGGTGCGGGCTGGGGATCGGGCTCGGCGAACAGTTCGGCAAGAGCGTCGATCGGATCTTCGTATTCGCTGCTCACGATTCCTCCCTTTGCAGTTTCTCGAGTTCCCGGCCCAGGGCCTTGGTGGCCCTGTGGGTCAGCACGGACATCAATGACATGGTCACTCCCATGGCTCTGGCCGACTCTTCGTGACCCAGCCCGGAGAGATACCTGAGAGACAAGACCCTCTGGTATCTGGGGTTGAGCCGGTCGAGGGCCGCCCTGACCATCGCCATCCGATCGGCATCAAGCAGCGACTCGATTGCATCCTCAGTGTCGAATGACACCGGCTGGTGAAGACGTTGCACGGCGCGCTGCGCCCGCTCCCCACTGTTGCGGCCTCGGCGACGGTGGTGATCGATGACCTGGTTGGAGGCGATTCGAAACAGCCACGGGGCCATCCCGCCCGGCCGCCACTTGAACCGGTCGATGCCCATGAGCGCCCGCTCGAAGGTGGCCGATGTGAGATCCTCGGCCACCTCTCGTGATCCGGTGCGACGGTAAATGAACACATGGATGGCTCCGACATGGCGGCGGTAGAGCTCGGCGAACGCGTTTGCATCGTGGCGCGCCCGTTCGACGAGCTCTCGCTCGTCGAACGGCACGTCATCAGGCGGCGATTCCTGCACGGTGCATGTTGCCGCATGAGCGGTCACCCGACCAGTCAGCCGTTCGGACCCGGCCTGGGAACGACCGGGCCGCGTTGACCCGTCTTGGGACCCATCCCGGGTGTCGGCACGGGTTCGGGAAGCGATGGCGGTGTCAGGGGTCCGGCCGGTTCAGGGATCGGAAGAATACTGATACTCGGCTCCGGACGCTTGTGACCGGGAATCCCGACGTGCTCCTCCCGGCTGCGAGCCACCACCTCACCGCTGGAATCCACTGCGGTGACCACGTAGGTGATCCTCTGGCCGAGCATGATGCCCGTGTCGACATGGCGGAGGGTATCGAGCCCCGTCCGGGCGATGGCCTGACGATCGCCACCGTCGACCATCCTCCACAGCACATAGCCGACCGCGGTTTCGTTGTCGGTCGGTGACCATTCGCATCCAATCGATGGCGATGGCGTCACCGCGGGGTCGATTCCATCGATGGCGATCAGTGGGCGACACTCGAGCCGCAGCGGGCGATCGTGTGCGGGCGGGTCGACCAGTTGGACCGGAGCGGGCGCGCTGCGGGCGATGACCTCACCGGTGGAGTCGACACCCAATACCACGTATGCGTAGTGAGCCGGTACTTCCACATCGGTGTCGACGTAGTTGGTCGTGTCGGGACGCAGCTCAGCCACCAGGACACGGTCACCGTGTTCCGGCCTCACCTGCTGTTTCCAGAGCTGCCATCCGAAGACGTCGAGACCCTCACGCGCTGTCCATCCGCATTCGACCGATGCGGCACCGGTGTCCCGGATGGAGCCGACACATCTGGCCTTGATCTCGTTGGGGACATCCGGCCTGTCGACAGGCGGGGCAACCGGTGGCACCGGTTGCGGTCCGACCGGCTCGAGATGTGCAGGCCTCGTGTCGGGTGCGGCCGGAAGGTCGGCGGCGGGACCCGTAGCATCCGGTGCGACATCGACACTCGTGGGGGATGCGGTGGCCGGTGGTGCCGGAGGAGCGGCCTCCGGTTTGGGATCGGGCCGGAACGGGAAGCCGCTGGGGGCGGCCGCGAAGGCCGCCGGAACGGCTGCCAGAATCACAGCTGCGATCAACAGTCCCATGAGGGGGGAGAAACTTCGACGCATTGAGGGTCCTTTCGTGCGGTGAACGCATTTGCCACCCGGCACCCCTTACAACGACGACCTCGTCCGGGGATTACACCCCGGGGAACCACATTTCGATTCGACCCCCGCCCTCCGGCCTTTCACAAACGCTGAACACCCCACCGGCCTGCTCGGTGAGCCGGCGGACAATATCGAGCCCGAGCCCGGTCGAGCCCTCCGACCGGCCCCGCTCAACCGATCCGGGATCGAGCCCGGGTCCGTCGTCGTCGCACCTGACTCTGATCCCTCCGTCGACGGAGTCGATCACGAACCGACTCGTTCCCGACCCCACATGGGTGAACACGTTCTCGATCAGCACATCGATCGAGGCCTGGAGATCCTCCCGATCGAGCATCACCAGACTGCTCGCAGCGTTGATGTCGACCTCCCATGTCATTCCCACGTCGTCGGCAAGTGGCCCCCACCACTCGACTCGTTCGGAAATCACGGCTCCGATGTCGACCACCTCCGCCTTGCGACCGGACCTCCGGCGGGCTTCGAGTATCAGCTCGGTGACCGACAGCTCGAGCCTGTCGACATGTTCAACCAACTCACCACGAGACTCGGTGTCGTCGACCAGATCGAGACGCAGCCGCAGCGCCGTGAGGGGCGTGCGAAGGCGGTGAGCCAGATCTGCCACCTCCTCACGCTCGGCCAGCAGCAGGTCGTCGACTCTTTCGGCCAGGTCGTTGAAGGCCCGACCGAGTTCCGCGGTCTCCGGAGGACCCGCTGGTTGGGCCCTCACGGTGAGGTCCCCGGAGGCCAGGCGTCTCGAGACCTCCTCCAGCTCTCTCATCGGTCGGGTGATGTTGCGGGCCAAGCGTTCGGTGACCAGAACCGATCCGCCCACCAGAAGCACCCCCACCATCCCCAGGAGCGCCCACGCCTTGTGTACCCCGGCCCTCAGACGGTCGGCGCCAATGTCAGCCCTCACGACCACGGTGTCGAGCCCCAGTGCCACCGGAACGATCACCGATTTCCCGCCGGTGGTTGACACAGTCATCGACCGGCGATCGGCGAAT
>CAZDYO010000047.1:0-9951 GCA_964509555.1 uncultured Acidimicrobiales bacterium | reverse complement strand
CTGATCGATGTTCCAAAGGACATCGTCGACGAGAACAATCCCCGCTCGGCAATGCAGTGGTACCAGGCCACCGATGCCGACATGGAACTGCCGGGTTACAACCCCTCAGGTGAGGGAGATCGGGCCGCGATCATGGCGGCCGCCGAGTTGATCACCGCCGCCGAGCGCCCGGTGCTCTACGTGGGTGGCGGCATTCTCAAGGCCCGCGCCGCCGAGTCGCTTCGGGAGTTGGCCGAGCTCACCGGTATTCCGGTGGTCACCACGCTCATGGCCCGCGGAGCGTTTCCCGACAGTCACGAGCTGTGTCTCGGCATGCCGGGGATGCACGGCAACTACACCGCGGTCACTGCCATGCAGAACGCCGATCTGCTGGTGTCGCTCGGAGCTCGTTTCGACGACCGGGTCACGGGCAAGCTCGACGGGTTCGCTCCGGGAGCCAAGGTCGTCCATGTCGACATCGACCAGGCCGAACTGGGCAAGGTTCGTGCCGTCGATGTGGGCATACGCGGCGACTGCAGGCTGGTGATCGACTCGCTGATCGGGTGCATAGGCGAACTCGGTGGTGCCGAAGCTCAATCCGACCGTGGTGCATGGCGCTCGCAACTCTCCGGGTGGCAGGAGAAATACCCGCTCTACTACGAACAATCCGAGCCGGGGGATCTTCTCAAGCCCCAGTACGTCATAGAGCAGCTTCGCGACCTCAACCCGGCCGACACCATCGTGGCCTCGGGCGTTGGCCAACATCAGATGTACGCCAGCAACTTCTGGAAGTTCGATCATCCCTACACGTGGATCAACTCCGGCGGGCTCGGCACGATGGGGTTCTCGATCCCGGCGGCGATCGGTGCCCAGGTCGGCATGCCCGACCGGCGGGTCTGGGCCGTCGACGGCGACGGATGCTTCCAGATGACCGCCCAGGAACTGGTCACCGCCGCGGTCGAACGCATCCCGGTCAAGGTGGCGTTGCTCAACAACGGTTACCTCGGCATGGTCCGGCAGTGGCAGGAGTTGTTCTACGACGAACGATTCAGTGGTGTCGAGCTGGGCGCCGACGTGCCCAACTACGTGCAGTGGGCCGAGGCCATGGGATGTGTCGGCATCCGCGTCGACTCGCCGGAGGAGGTGGGCCCGGCCATCGCCAAGGCCAACGAGATCAACGACCGTCCGGTGGTGGTCGAGTTCCGCACCGATCCCGGTGAGAACGTCTTCCCGATGGTGCCCGCGGGTCGCACCAATTCTGATGTCGTCGTCCATCCTTCGCACCGTGGAGAGTGAGCATGCCGCACAACAAGTTCCACACGATCGTCACCACCGTCGAGAACAAGCCGGGTGTGCTGGCCCGAGTGTCGGGGTTGTTCTCGCGGCGGGGGTTCAACATCGAATCGCTGGCCGTGGCCCCGACCGACGACGAGAGGTTCAGCCGTATCACCTTCACTGTCGATGTCGAGTCGGCACCCCTTGAGCAGGTTGTCAACCAGCTCGACAAGCTCATCAACGTGGTCGACATCCGCGAGCTCGATCCGGGGGCATCCGTCAGCCGCGAACTCATGCTGGTGACCGTGGCGGTGGGCCGGGAGCGGCGCAGCGCGATTCTCGAATTGATCGAGGATTACCGGGCCTATGTGCTCAATGAGAACCTGACCCACATGACTCTTTCGCTGGCAGCGCGGCCCACAAAGCTCGACGAATTCGAGGTTGATCTTCGCCCGTTCGGCATCACTGAGCTGCAGAGAACGGGTCGTGTCGCCTTGCCTCGGCTCGACGAAACCCCGATTTAGATCCCAATCCGCTAGAACAAGACCGTCAAGGTCGACGACAAGACAGAAAAGAGTGCCTGAGATGGCAAACATCTACTACGAAAAAGACGCTGATCGTTCCGTGATCGCCGACCGCAAGGTTGCTGTTCTCGGCTACGGATCGCAGGGCCATGCTCATGCGCTCAACATGAAGGAATCAGGCATCGACGTGCGCGTCGGCCTGCGTGACGGTTCGTCGTCGAAGGCCAAGGCCGAGGCCGCGGGGCTTGTCGTGCGCTCGATTGCCGACGCCACCGCCGAGGCCGATCTGGTGATGATGCTCATGCCCGACACCGAGATGGCTGCCATATACGAGTCCGACGTGGCCCCCAACCTTTCCGATGGCGACGCATTGTTCTTCGCTCACGGGTTCAACATTCGTTTCAACCTGATCACCCCGGCCTCCGGTATCGACGTGTGCATGGTGGCCCCCAAGGGCCCGGGTCATTTGGTGCGTCGCACCTACACCGAGGGTGGCGGTGTGCCGTGTCTCATCGCTGTGGAGCAGGATCCGAGCGGTTCCGCCAAGGCCCTGGCGTTGGCGTACGCCGACGCCATCGGTGGTGCCCGCGCCGGTGTCATCGAGACCACCTTCACCGAGGAGACCGAAACCGACCTCTTCGGCGAACAGGCCGTGCTGTGCGGTGGTGCCACCGCCCTGGTGCAGGCCGGTTTCGAGACCCTCACCAACGCCGGTTACCAGCCCGAGATCGCCTACTTCGAGTGTCTCCACGAGCTCAAACTGATCGTCGACCTCATGTACGAAGAGGGAATCGCCGGTATGCGCTACTCGGTGTCCGACACCGCCGAATACGGCGACCTCACCCGTGGTCCGCGTGTGGTCAACGATGCGGTCAAGGCCGAGATGCGCCAGATCCTGTCCGAGATCCAGAGTGGTCAGTTCGCCGACGAGTGGGTGGCGGAATCCCGTGCTGGTCGCCCCAACTTCCACGCTCTCGAGGCCGCGGGCCACGAGACGCTGATCGAGAAGGTCGGCGGCGAGCTGCGCCAGATGATGCCGTGGATCTCGGCCGGCAAGCAGTCGGTCGCTGAGACTTCCGGTGGCCAGGGCTGACACCTTTTGCTTGATGTGGTCACATTCATTTGTTAATGTGACTACATGGAAGTCGGCGTCAGGGATCTGAAGGCAAAGTTGTCGGAATACCTCGGTCGGGCCGCATCTGGTGAACAGGTGGTGGTCACCGACCGGGGCACTCCGATCGTGCGCATGGTGAGCTACTCCGAGAGTTCCTCGATCGAGCGTGGCGTCGAGGAGGGGTGGATCGAGCCGCCGCGTCGAACCCACCTCGAGCCACTCCAACGTTACCGGTCGGATCGTTCGGTTCTTGATGTGCTCGACGAGGACCGCGGTTGACTCTCTACGTCGACTCGAGCGCTCTGATCAAGCGTTACATCGACGAACACAACTCCGAACTCGCGGTGGGGATCATGGCCACCGACCCGGTGCTGGTTACGTCACGTCTCACCGAGGTGGAGGTCCGGCGCAACCTCTCCCGGCTTCTCGACGGAGCTGCGCTGTCCGACGCCCGTCGCCAATTCAGCAGCGACCTCGACGCGTTCGCCCTTGTTGCAATCGACGCGACAACATGCGGAGAGGCAGCCCGTATCGCCGAGCAGACTCTGTGTCGTTCTCTCGATTCGATCCATTTGGCCGCAGCATTGCGCGCCGGGGCCACAACCACGTTTCTCACCTTCGACATTCGCCAAGCACAGGTGGCGCGTGGTCTCGGGCTCGCGGTGCGGGGCGCGTGACCCCGGCCGAGCCTTCCTGTCAGCCGGGAAACAGGCCGCCGGCGGCGCCGAGCAGCATGGCGCCGGCCACCAAGATGATCGGCCCGGCGAACGACGCCAGCACCACCACCGTGGCCCACCTCACCCATTTGGGTCGATCAGCGAAGCGATGCATGTGGTAGATGGAATCGAGCATGTCGGCGTCGGGATCGGCGGGCTGATCATTGGTGAGTAGCGACACCGCTATGTCGGCCACTTCGTTTCGTACTGCCACCCGGAAGCCGCGATCGACAACATGGTGGGGGGCGATGCTGTAGGCCGGGTCGCCGAGAACGGTCGATTCGTATCCCGCTTCGGTGAGCAGAGCCGCGGCGAGATCGGCCCCGAGTCGGCTCGGGTACTCTCCGACGATGCTCATTCCGGGCAGCGGCTGCATCCGACCATCATGGTCGACCCGGCTCCGCTGTGCAGGTCGCCGAGTGGCTAGATTCACGGTGTTGGCATTCCGCGATCCGACCAAGGAGCAGCCATGAGTTTCGAAGTCAGTATTGATGGCATCAGTGAGGGCCAGCCCGTCCCGTCGAAGTTCGCGTTCTGTGCGGGTGCCGAAATGGGCGACAACAAGAGTCCGGCCGTCTCCTGGAGCGGCGCCCCTGATGGCACGGCGTCGTTCGTCATCACCTGCATCGACCCCGATGCCCCGACAGACGCCACCGACGTCAACGTGGAGGGCCGCACCGTGCCGGCAAGCCTTCCCCGTGCCGAGTTCACCCATTGGCTCCTTGCCGACATTCCTGCATCGTGCTCCGGCCTCGAGGAGGGCGCCGACGCCGATGGCATCGTGGCCAAGGGAAAGCCTGCTGATGGTGGTGCATGCGGCGGAGTGCGCGGTCGCAACGACTACACCTCATGGTTCGACGGCGACCCCGACATGGGCGGTCTCTACTGCGGCTACGACGGCCCCTGCCCGCCCAGCAACGACGAGATCATCCACCACTACGTGTTCACGGTCCACGCCCTTGACGCCGCGTCGGTTGGGCTGGCCGGCGGCTACGAGCTGGCCGCGCTACGGGCCGCGATGGAGGGCCACGTGCTGGCCTCGGCATCGGTCACCGGCACCTACACCCTCAACCCAGCGCTCGGCTGAACATGACCGCAGCCATCGAGGTCACCGACCTCGTCAAGGAGTACGGGTCGGCGCGCGCCGTCGACCATGTGTCGTTCTCGATCGACGAGGGCGAAGTATTCGCCTTTCTCGGCCCCAACGGTGCCGGCAAGACCACCACCATCGAGATCCTCGAAGGGCATCGGGAGCGAACGTCGGGCGATGTCACCGTTCTCGGGTTCGATCCGGCCACGGGCGGGCGGGCCATGCGCGACCGGTTCGGCATCGTGCTGCAGTCGTCGGGCATCGACCGTGAGCTCTCGGTTCGTGAGGTGGTCGAGCTCTACCGGTCGGCCTATTCGCGGCGGCGACCGGTCGATGAGGTGATCGAGTTGGTGGGTCTCGACGAGAAGGCCGACCATCGGGTGTCGACCCTGTCGGGCGGGCAGCAGCGACGGGTCGATCTGGCGCTCGGGCTGGTCGGCGACCCCGACCTGATATTTCTCGACGAGCCCACCACCGGCTTCGACCCCGGGGCCCGCCGCAAGAGCTGGGGCCTGATCGAGAACCTCACCGGCCTCGGCAAGACCGTCGTGCTCACCACCCACTACCTCGATGAGGCCGAGCACCTCGCCAACCGGGTGGCGGTCATGAACGCCGGTCGCATCGTTGCTGTCGGCACCCCCGACGAACTGCGCGAAGCGGCCTCCACCGAGACCACCATTCGATTCGCATTGCCGGTCATCGACCAACCCGTCGAGGGGCTGCTCGACCCGCTGGCCGGACGGGTCGTGGGCCGGGGCAAGGATGTGGAGATCGTGACGCAGTCACCCACCGCGGATCTCGCCCACATCAGCGGCTGGGCCGTCGACCACGGCATCGAGCTGGAGCGTCTCAGCGTGAGCAAGGGCGATCTCGAAGACGCCTATCTGGGTCTGATCGAAGACGACTCGGAGGACCACGCATGAGCGAACGAGTGAGTGTCCTTCCCATGTTGTGGCGCCAGACCAGAGCCCAGAATCGGGCGTTTTGGCGGGTGCCGATAGGGGCGTTCTTCACCCTCGGCTTGCCGCTGATCATGCTGGTGCTGTTCGTGGCCCTGTTCGGCAACGACACCATGGACACCGCCTACGGCACGGTCAAGACCGCCCAGTTCTACGCCCCCGGGCTGGCCGTTTTCGCGGCCGCGTCGGCCACGTACACGAACATCGGGATGAACCTTTCGATGCGACGCGACGAGGGGATCCTCAAGCGGGTCCGCGGGACTCCTCTACCGCCGTGGATCTACCTGGCCGGTGTGGTGCTGTCGGGCGTGTGGATCGCCTTGGTGTCCACCGTGGTGATGATGGGCATCGGAGTGTTGGCCTACGACGTCAACATCGAAGCCGCGAAGATGCCGGCTGCGGCGCTGGCGTTCGTGGCCGGCACGATCTGTTTCGCTCTGCTCGGAGTGGCGCTTGCGGCGGTGGCGAAATCTGCGTCGGCCGCGCCGGGCATCGCCAACTCCACCATCCTGCCTCTCGCCTTCGTGTCGCAAGTGTTCATCAGCTTCGGGAACTCGCGTGACGTTCCCGGGTGGCTGGAGACCCTCGGCAACATCTTTCCGCTCAAACACTTCGCGTTGGCGTTCGGTGAGGCTTTCAACCCGCTGAGCAGCTCACCGGCATTCGAGTGGGGGCACCTCGGGGTGGTGATGATCTGGGCCGTGATCGGCGCGGTCGTGGCCTGGAAGAAGTTCGGCTGGGACCCTGTGCCCGGCGCGGGCACCCGTCGGGCCCGTCGCAGCAGCAAGGCCGCTGCGGGCTGACCCAGCGCGGCTACGCGGTGTGTGGGGCCGCTTGCACGGGTTTGACTACGGGACCGCGGTCGTGGTGGCGGAAGTCGGGTCGGCGGCAACCAATTCCTCGAAGCGTGCTCGGTCAATCTGCTTCAGTGAGTCGGCGATGGCCACGGGGTCGTCGGGTCCGATGACGTTCAGGATGAAGAACTCGCCGTCCTCAATCCAGGCGACGGACCCGTATTGTGGTCCGCCAGACGAATTGTCCAGGGTTTGAGCCATGATGCCGGCGGTGCCCCGGACGTTGACTTCGGTTCCACTCTCCGCCAGGAAATGACGTAGGTACGGCAACGCGCCCTTTCCCTCTGGCATCGCCTGCAGCAGCACTTCAACGAGGCCATCCTGCGCAAGCTCGGACTCGGAAGAGGTGTTGGTGAGGTCCAACCTCCACCTGACCGGAGCTCCGGCACCACCCGTCTCTTTGGTCCCGATGGAAGACACGAGCGTCATGCCGTCGGGAGGGGCTGGAAGCGTCACCTCGAACCCGTCTATCTCAAGGCCATCGGCGATGGCAACCAGGTCATCGATGCTGTAGCGACGTGAACTCAGGGAGATTGCGAGGTCATCACGCTCGAGCCACGAAACCTGGGTGATTCCGTCGGCCGGTTCGTCGTGCGCCGCGGAGTGCCCACGGACTTTGAGGTCATCTCGAAACGTCTGACCGATATCACCGCCGGCGGCCATCGGCACCACGTGGATCATCAGGTCGGCGTCCGAGAACGGGTCACTGGATGTACCGGCCCCGTAGGCAATCGCGGCGTCGGTCGGACCGTAGTTGGACTCGTCGCTCACCGACAGCGTCCAGCCGTCAGGCACGTCAAGTTCGAAATACGTTGTCGATCCCACGGCTGATGTCCCGCCCGACACAGTGGTGGGGGCACCAGTCACGTCGGTGGGGGTAGGGCCGCCTCTCGGCAGGATCAAGAACACGAAGATGAGGCCGGCAACAACCGCGGCGACGGCGCCGAGCCTCTGGACCGGTTTCAGGACGGATCGGCCCGGACTCGGCGGAACTACGAGGTGGGTCACGCTCGCCCGCACCGAGGTGGCCGACTGGTGGGCGAGTTCGTCGATGTCATTCATGGCTGCTCCTGTTCCTGCTCGTGCGCACGTTCGAGGCCGAAGCGGATGGCGAGGGTGGCTCTCCCACGGTGTAGATGGGTCTTGACGGTGCCGGGCGAGATGTCGAGGATCTCGGCAATCTCGTCAACCGAACGATCCTCGAGGTAGTGAAGGGCCACGACCCTGGCCTGTTGTCGGGGAAGGGCGCGGACCTCGGCCCAGAAGTGGTCGGCGGGTTCGGGCAACTCTTCGGGAAGTGGGCGGTCAAGGACCAAGTGACGGGCATAGGCCCGGGCTTCGGCGCCCCGACGGCGCAGCCGTGACCGAGCCTTGTTCATCGCCACTTTGCGGACCCACGAGCCGGGATTCCCATATCCGGAGATCGAGTCCCAACGGCGGTGGGCCTCCATGAAAGCGTCCTGGGCAAGTTCTTCTGAGGCACCACGGCTGCCGGAAAGTGTGTAGACCAAGGCCACCACGGCCCGGTACTCGCCCCGGTACCAGTCATCGAAGTCTGTGACTGCGACCGGATCGATCACTGTGGTGGGTATTCGTTCATTGATCCCCGCTTGTTGTGACCCCACCTGAGTATCACGCACAACCACCCCGGCCGGGTTGACATTTCCCGAGAGAAATCTCAGATGAGCATCCCAAAATGTCAGCCCCGATCTTTATAGGCGAACACATGTTCGTAGGAGTACTAGATCGGGTCAGCAGGGAGGTGGGCGGCTTGTCGCCAGCGGGCGCGCCCCGGCTGTCGCTGGTCGACACGGTGGCAGCGTTGGGCCGGCTGCGGGGCGTGTTGGATGCCGTCGAGTCTCGGTTCCTGGCGGCGGTCGATTCCCTCGACGACAGTGGGCTTGATGCTGCCGGAGTGGTGAGGAGCGTCACGAGCTGCAGCGGTCGTGAGGCGCTCCGGCGGTCGCGGCGTGCGGCGGCCCTGGCAGAAATGGGCAATGTCGCCGCTGGGCTCGCCTCCGGTGCGATCCCTGTGGAGACTATCGACTCGCTGGTTCGCGCTGCCGATCTGATCAGCCCCGAGGAGGTGGATGGCGACCCGAAGTTGCTGCAGGTCTGTGCCACTCGGCCTGCCGACATTGCATCGCGTCAGATCCGCGATTGGATCCGCGAGCATCAGTGCCCTGTCGATTCCGACGCTCAGCTGAAACGCCAACGAGACTCTCGGCGGGCTTCATGGTTCATCAACTCGGCCGGGATGATCGTGTGCAACATCGAGTTCGATCCCGTCACCGGAGCGGCAGTCCGTGCCCGGTTCGAGGCCGAGACCGACGTGTTGTGGCGATCAGATGGCGGACGCGACGGCCGGCCCGATCAGATCCGTACGCCTGCTCAGCGCCGATGCGACGCAGTGGCCAGGCTGCTCGGAGTTGCGAGCCCGCATGCGGACGATGCCTCGTCGGTGGCCCCGCAGGAAGGCAGGGTGGCCACCACTGTCGTGATCGTGGCCGACCTCGGCGTCATCGACGGCACCAGTCCCAGCGGGCGCTGCGAGATCATCGACACGGGTCCGATTCCGGCATCCGTGCTTGCTCATTTGCCTGCCGACACGACTTGGCAGGGAGCGCTGTTCGACGGGCCCGGGCGGCCTTTGTGGCTCGGCCGAGGCCGTCGTCTGGCCAACCAATCTCAACGGCTGATCAGTGCAGTGAGAGACCGGGGCTGCGTCAATTGCAACGCGCCCACCAATCGCTGCCACACCCACCACATTCGTGAGTGGCAACACGGCGGCACCACCGACATCGACATGTTGGTATTGCTGTGTCCCCGGTGCCACACGCTGCTCCACGAGGGCCACATTCGTCTCTATCGACAACCCGACCACACCTGGGCGGCCGCTCCGGTGCGGGCCGGGCCCACAGGCGCCCCGAAGTTCGAGGAATGGGAATCGTGTTACGCCTCGGGGTAGTCGCCGGCCGCCCAGCGGTCACGCAACACGAACTTCTGGATCTTGCCGGACCCGGTGAGCGGGAATTCGTCGAGCCAGATCCAGTGGGAGGGGGTCTTCTGGGGCGACATCCGCTCGCGCAGGTAGGAGAACAGCTTCTGCTGGTTGGGTTCGACGTCGGCCGCGGGGCGGATGAATGCCCCCACCACCTCCCCGTAACGGTCGTCGGGCAGGCCAACAACCGCAACCTCGGCCACATCCGGGTGGGCGAAGAGATGCTCCTCGATCTCACGCGGGTAGATGTTCTCCCCACCGCGAATGATCATGTCCTTCAGGCGTCCCTCCACCGTGCAGTAGCCCCGCTCGTCCATCGCGCACAGGTCGCCGGTACGCAACCAACCGTCTGCGGTGATGGTGGCGGCGGTGGCATCCGGCATTTCGTGGTAGCCGTGCATCACGTGGTAGCCGCGGGTGAGGTATTCGCCGGTCTGTC
>CAZDYO010000046.1:0-10105 GCA_964509555.1 uncultured Acidimicrobiales bacterium | reverse complement strand
GGCGTCGAGACCATCCGTGAGCGCTACGGCAACCTCTTCGACATGTACGAGCGCATCACCGGTGAAGACCCATACCAGCGCCCCATGCGCATCTACCCGGCCTCCCACTACTCGATGGGCGGCCTCTGGGTCGACTACAACCTCATGACCACCATTCCGGGCCTCTACGCCCTGGGCGAAGCCAACTTCTCCGACCATGGCGCCAACCGTCTCGGGGCGTCCGCTCTCATGCAGGGTCTCGCCGACGGCTACTTCGTGTTGCCCTACACCATCGGCGACTACCTGGCTCCCAAGCTCGGCGAGAAGGTCGTTCCCACCGACGATCCGGTGTTCAAGACGGCGCTCGAGGAGGTCGATTCACGTACCCGTCAGTGGCTCAACGTGAAGGGCACCAAGTCGTCCGACCACTACCACCGCGAGCTCGGCAAGATCATCTGGGAATACTGCGGCATGTCCCGCGACGAGGCCGGCCTCAACAAGGCGCTCACCGAGATTCCCGCCATTCGTGAAGAGTTCCGCAAGAACGTCAAGGTGCTCGGCACCGCCGACGGGCTCAACCAGTCACTCGAGAACGTCAACCGGGTGAACGACTTCATGGAGTTCGCCGAACTCATAGCCAGAGATGCGCTCCACCGCAAGGAGTCCTGCGGAGGCCATTTCCGGGTCGAGTCGCAGACCGATGAAGGCGAGGCGCTGCGAGACGACGAGAACTACTCCTACGTCGCTGCGTGGGAATGGAAGGGCGAAGACACCCCTCAGGAGCTCAACAAGGAACCCCTGACCTTCGAAAACATCAAGCTGACCCAGCGGAGCTACAAATGAGCAACAACCTCAACTTCAAGCTGCGGATCTGGCGTCAGGACGGCCCGGATGCGCCGGGATCCTTCCTCGATGTCGAGGCCAACAACATCTCGGAGGAGGCGTCATTCCTCGAAATGCTCGATGTCGTCAACGAGAACCTTCTCGAAAACGACATCGAGCCGATCAACTTCCCCCACGACTGCCGTGAAGGCATCTGCGGAACCTGTGGTGTGATGGTCAACGGCCAGGCCCACGGCCCCGAGAAGGCCACCGCCACCTGCCAGCTCCACATGCGCAAGTTCAACGACGGCGACGAGATCACCATCGAGCCCTGGAGGGCCAAGTCGTTCCCGGTCATCAAGGACCTGGTGGTCGATCGTTCCCCGCTCGACCGCATAATCGAGGCCGGCGGCTACATCTCCGTTCCCACCGGCACCCCCCAGGATGCCAACGCCACGCTGATACCCAAGGAGGTGGCCGAGACCTCGATGGACGCGGCCGCCTGCATCGGTTGCGGCGCCTGCGTGGCCGCGTGTCCCAACTCGGCAGCCCAGTTGTTCACCTCCGCCAAGTTGCATCACCTCAACGTGTTGCCCCAGGGCCAGCCCGAGCGGTGGAAGCGCACCGAGGCCATGGTCGAGACCATGGAAGAGTATTTCGGCACCTGCACCAACCACGGCGAATGCCATGAGGCATGCCCCAAGGAGATCTCGCTCGACTTCATCGCGTTCATGAATCGCGACTATGTCAAGGCCAAGATCAAGAATCGCAGCCTCGCCAGCCAGATCAAATGACCACGCTCTGAAGTTCCCCTTGACCGGGGGCATCGTTGGCGCGATTCTCAATTCATCACACGACGGGTCGATCAGGAACACCCGCTCGAGGCACAGGCCCCGACTCCCGATCGACCCGGTGATGAAGGGAGGTTGGAGGCGCACCGACGACGGACCGACCCGGCCAGCGGGGAACGTCGAAACTGGGGCGCAAAACCGAAGAAACTCCATTCAACGACCGGGACCGCTCCCACGGACTTCTCGCACCCGAAGTGCCTGGTGGCACACGGAGAAGCGTCCAAGAGAGACAACCTGGGTCCGAGGTGGAGACTCTGAAGTCCTCCCTTCGTGGGCGAGGCGCTCCAGCCCCGGAGCGCCTCGTTCCGCGTCTCAGTCGATACCCGGCCAGCGGGCTCCTGTCGAAAGGTGGAGCTTCAAGGTGGGCCATATTTCGGCAACGAGCGCGTCGGGGAACTCGTGTCCGAGCCCCTCGACCTCCACCAGCACCGAACCGGGGATGCCGTCGGCGAGAGCCCGCGCATGGGCAGGCGGATAGACGGGGTCAGCGGTGCCATGGACCACCAATGTCGGAGCACCGATGTCAGGCAGCCGGTCGAGCCTGCTCGGCGATGAATGCACCGCGACCCCGTGGCCGGTCTCGGCCACCCAACCGGTGTCGAGCTCGGCCCTGGCCAACTTCGATTGCAGATCGGATTCGAACGGGTGGGATGTTCCTCTCAGAATGCGGTGAAGATCCACGATCCAACTCTCGCGTCCCTCCCGATCGGCGGGGGGACCCTCGAAAATCCGGCCGATCATCTGTTCCACGAACTCGTCGGATGCATCAGGCAATCGTTCGTCCCCCGCCCCCGGGGTGGTGCTGATGAGCGTGAGGGTGATGACTCTCCCGGGGTTGTCAAGACCTATCGCCTGAGCGATCATACCCCCCATGGAACGACCCACGAAGTGGGCTCTCGCAATGTCGAAATGGTCGAGCAGACCGAGAGTGTCGGCGGCCATATCGGCCAATCCGTAGGCATCGTCGGTCGTGAACCGGGTGGAACGACCACAGTCCCGGTGATCAAAGCGAAGCACGCGATATCCAGCGGCGAGAAGCGGATCAACGATCGCCCTGGTCCATCGGAATCCGGGGCTGTCGGCGCCGGCCAGCAACACCACGGCCTCGGCCTCTGGCGGGCCCTCCATGTCTGCCCACAGGCTCACATGGCCGAGATCGACCAAGGCCCCTCTCGCATGATCGGACTCCGCGGGTGACATGCCGGTCGACGGTACCCTCACCAACCGTGATCACCAAGACTCTCACTCAGATCGTCCGCGGCTTCACCATGGGCTCCGCGGATGTCGTGCCCGGTGTCTCCGGAGGCACGGTGGCGTTGGTTCTCGGCATCTACGAGAAACTGATCGACACCATCCGGGACGGAGCCCGGGCGCTGGGCACGCTACTGAAGGGCGACCTGCGGGGTTTCCGCAAGAAGCTGTTCGCCGTCGATTTCGCCTTTCTCCTACCTCTGCTCGGCGGAATCGGCTTGGCCGTGGTGAGCCTCGCCGGAGTCATCCAGACCCAACTCCACGACAATCCCGAGAACATGGCCGGAATGTTCTTCGGACTGGTGGCTGCCTCGGTGATCGTGGCCTTTCGACTGATCCACAACCGCAGCGCTGCCAACATGGCGATTCTGGCGCTGGTTTCCGTCGTGGTGTTCGGCCTGCTCGGATACCAGAACGGTCCCGTGGCCGACCCATCCCCGCTGGCATTCTTCGCTGCCGGTGCCCTGGCCATCTGCGCGATGATCCTGCCCGGCATCTCCGGCTCGTTCATCCTGCTGATGCTCGGCATGTACTCCGCGGTGATCGGAGCCGTCGATGACCGAACGCTGAGCCATGTGGCCCTGGTCGGTATCGGTGCCGTCGTCGGTCTCGCCCTCTTCTCGAGCCTGCTGGCGTGGATCCTCGAGAACCATTTCGAGCCGGTGATGGCCGGACTCATCGGGATCATGGTCGGGTCGTTGAGGGTGCTGTGGCCGTGGCCGAACGGTGTCGGTGTGATCAGCAAGGATCAGACCGAGGTCATCTCCGGCACCGGACTCGACTGGCCGTCTTCAGGAGAGTGGTTCACCCCGATCGCCTTGGCTGTTGTGGCCGCTGTCGTGGTCCTGCTGTTCGCCAGGTTCGCCGAGGCCAAGAGCGCAACCGACGAGCCCGCCACCGTATGAACGGTTCATCGACATCCGACATCACAAGATTCGACTCCGACACCGCCGTTCGCAGCCACGGAGACGGCGTCTATTCGACCGAACTGCGTGAGTCGTGGAACATCGTCGCCGGTCCGAACGGCGGGTATGTGGCCGCGATCATCGCCCGGGCCATGCAATGTGAGGTCGCCGACCCCGTCCGTACCTTGAGATCCATCACCGTCCACTTTCTGACCCGCCCCGAATTCGCCACCGCCACCGTCAAGGTCGTTGTCGAAAGAACCGGACGCTCCGTGAGCAGCCTGTCGGCCACCATGCGGCAGGGCGACAAATTGCTGTGCACGGCTCTGGCGGCGTTCTCGGTGCCACAGCAATCTGCCCATGGTTGGGCGATGGGGCTACCCGAAGAAGCCCAATTGCCGGGCAACGACATCAGGGCAGATCTGCCGCCGGCAGCACGGAATTGGGTCACGAAGCTTCAATACGACGCTCCCTTCTTCAGCGGCGATGGCACTGCGCGAGTTGCCGGATGGATACGCACGCTTGATCCCCGTCCGCTCGACGCGATTGCCCTCGTGGCGATCTCCGACGCCTTGCCGCCGGCACCGTTTCCCAAGGTCGACGCCCCGATGATGGTGCCAACGATCGACCTCACCGTCCACATAAGGGCCGATCTCCCCCTCCCCACGATGACCCCCACCGACAGTGTGTTCGCCGAGTTCGTCACCCATCACGTGGCCGACGGGTTCAACGACGAAGATGGATTCATGTGGGCGCCCGACGGCACCCTGATCGCCCAATCACGACAACTTGCCATCACCCGCTGAGCCCATGCCGTTATCGGTCTCGCCAACGGTCACCACCACGGTCGCGGCCAGCCGGTCGTGAACCCCGCGACCCGACGCCGGCAGTGCTGAACTCACCGCGATCAGGGCCGTGATCGCCAACCCGGGAGTGCCCCACAGCATCGGCGGCAGATAGACGACCATCGAGCGGAACGCCGCGGCCCAGACCGACGGATGTCCGCCAGCGAGGTTCCTCACCCTCAGCCCGAGCATTGCCTTTCCGAGGGTGGCCCCGTGGAACACCATGGGAATCGTCTCGTAGGCCAGCGCCAGGAGAAGCCCGAGTACGACGGCTCTCGGTGTGTCGAAGGCCAATCGGCTCGGACGTCTACCCAGCGGGTCGCCGCCGAATAGGCGCTGGTCGAGTTCGACCAGAACGAAGGCGGAGAGCCAGGTGAACGCGATCAGGTCGACGACCCTCGCCCCGGCCCGCCACGCCAACCCAGCCGGTCGCTCTCCTGCCCTCGAACGCGACATTGAATCGCTCACCGCGTGTCTCCGCGCCATAGCCTGAACGCATGGTCGAACCACTGACATCGGAATGGATGCGCCAACTCGGCAGCGTCACCTCCGCGATCAAGGCCGACCCCGACGTGTCCCTGGTCATCGAACAGACCGTCGACGGTCCAACTCCCCTTCGCTGGCATGTGGCCATCTCCAACGGGTCGGCCTCGACCGTGTTGGGGCCGGCAGACGACCCCGACATCACCCTCACCACCGACCGCGAGACCGCCACCGGGATTGCCACCGGCAGCACGTCGGCACAGCGCGCCTTCCTCGAAGGGAAGCTCCGCATATCGGGCCGAATCAACTCTCTCATACAGGCCCGAAGTGTTCTCGAGGACATCAGCGACGCACTGTGGTCCGTGAGGGCCTCCGACGATTTCGTCGACCGGCATCGCGCCACCGAATCCTGACCGTATCGACATCGGCAGGCGTTGTGGGCCGTCGACCCGACTCGACCTCATTTCAGGAACTTGCTGGTGGTGTTGTCGGCCAGCCTGCGTCCCTTGGTCTGGCATGTCGGGCAGTAGGCGATGGTGTAGCGGCGGTATTCAACGGCCAGGATCGTGTCGGCACACACCGGGCAGGGTTGGCCGATCCGGTGGTGGACATTGCTGGGCCGTCCAGCCGAAGGCCCGATGTCGCTGAGCCCCCGCTCGTGGACCAATGCCCTGTCGATGGCACGACCCATGGCCGTGTGGAGTCTGGTCACCTGCTCACCTGACAGCTTGCTCGAGATTGCGAACGGCGAGATCCCGGCCCCGTGGAGAATCTCGTTGGCGAGGAGCCGTCCGATCCCGGCGATGCGTTTCTGATTGCGCAGGAATCCGTGGACCCTCTCGGCCTCACCACCGAGAATCGTCGCCAATTCCCCCACGGAGACGGTGTCGGCGTCGGGTCCGAGACCGTAAAGGGGGGCGACAGATTCGGCATCGCCTTCCACCAGCCACACCCCGGCTCGGTGTTCGGTGCCGGCCTCCGTGAGCAGTAAGGCACGTCCATCGGCGAACCCCCACCGCGCCATGCCCCGGCGGGGCCGGGACGCCCGCTTGGGATCGGGGCGCAAACGCCCTCCCTGCATCAAATGGACAACGAATGTGGCCGATGCAGGAGAGTCGACGTCGATCAGGATGTGTTTGCCGCGGTGGCGGACCCGGGACACCGCTGAACCGGCCACGCAATCGGGGTGGGGATCAAAGGTCTTGAGCGCACTCGGATGAAGCACCCGGAATCGCTCGATCACCGCGCCTCGATGGGAGGCGTGAAGCCTCTCGGCGTGGGCTTTGATCTCCGGCAGTTCCGGCATCAGCCAACACCGAGCAGCGACCCCGGACTCAGATCAGACCCAACTCCGCGACGGTGGCGCGCTCCTCGCCGAGTTCGGCCACCGTGGCGTCGATGCGCTGACGTGAGAAGTCGTTGAGGTCCAGGCCCTGCACGATGGAATAGCTGCCATCGGAGCAGGTGACCGGGAACGACGACATCAGGCCCTCGGGCACGCCGTAGCTGCCATCGGATGTGATCGCCATCGAAACCCAATCACCCTCGGGTGTGCCCTGCACCCAGGTGCGGACATGGTCGACGGCAGCACTGGCAGCCGACGCGGCCGATGAGAGGCCGCGGGCCTCGATGATGGCCGCGCCGCGCTTCTGGACGGTTGGGATGAAGGTGTTTTCGATCCAGTCCTGATCGCCGACCATCTCGGCGGCGTTGGCGCCGTTGACCTTGCAGTGGAACAGGTCGGGATACTGGGTGGCTGAGTGATTGCCCCAGATGGTCATGTTGGTGATGTCGTTGACGGTGACACCGACCTTGGTGGCCAACTGGGCCTTGGCCCGGTTGTGGTCGAGGCGGGTCATGGCGGTGAAACGCTCGTCGGGGATGTCGGGGGCGTTCTCGCGGGCGATGAGCGCGTTGGTGTTGGCCGGATTGCCCACGACCAGGATCTTGATGTCGTCGGCGGCGTTGTCGTTGAGGGCCTTGCCCTGGACCGTGAAGATCGCACCGTTGGCCTCGAGCAGGTCCTTGCGCTCCATGCCCTTGGAGCGGGGCCGCGAACCCACGAGCAGCGCGATGTTGGCACCGTCGAATGCCTTGTTGGGGTCGTCGGCGGTGGTGATGCCGGCCAACAGCGGGAAGGCTCCGTCGTTGAGCTCCATCACCACGCCTTCGAGGGCACCCATCGCCGGTGGGATCTCAAGGAGCTGCAGGATCACCGGCTGATCGGGGCCGAGCATCGATCCGCTGGCAATTCGGAAGAGAAGGCTGTAGCCGATCTGACCGGCTGCTCCGGTGACGGCTACGCGAACTGGGTCGTTCATGATGTATCTCCAGATACCTGTGATTGTCGAACCGTGGTGAACCGTACCAGCGTGGATGTGGCTCGACTGCTACGGGCGGGGGTTCTCCGATGTCGGTTCGGACCGGTCAGCAACCGCCGCCGGACGAGGGCTTGTTGGGTATCGACGGGTCGATCACCTCGATGTGAACATGGGGCCACGAAGGATTGGCGGTGAACTCATTGACCTGTGATTCGAAGGGCAGCATCGCGGGGTTGGTTCCCACGAATGTGACCCCGGCCTCGACACGGTCGCCCGGTCTGACGGCAAGCCCCTGGAAGTGGAACATCTTCACTTCCCAGCCCGGATGATCATCGGGGTTGATCACCAGGAAGTCGTCGGTGTATTTGCAGTAGAGGATGTAGGTGCCCGAACGGATGACCGTGCCGGTCACCGGTGAGCGCAGCTCCGATTGTGGATCGATCACTATGTCGGCCGCGGTCCGCGAGCCGGTGCCACGATTGCGGGTCTCGAGGGTGATCGGCCGGGTGGCGTCGGGGAGCGGGTCCATCTGGCGTGATCCCGTGCGACCGGCCTCGTGGAACCCGATTCGTTCGACCTGGGTGGCCGGATAGTAGAGGGTGACGTCGATGGCGGTGGCGAACGGGGTGCCCCACGGGTGGGTGGATATGACACGGGGGCCGGGGTCGATCGTGGTGGTGGTCGTGTCGGCCGCGTCGACGCTGGTGGTCGGTGCGGCGGTGTCGGTCGTTGTCGTGGTGGTGGTGGTTGTGGTCTCGGTGGTCGAGGGGGGAGCCAGTGTCGAGGTGGTGGTGATGATCACGACCGGCACCGTGGGCACCACCGTGACCGGAGCGGTGGTTGATGTCGAGGTGGTGGTCGACCCGGCAACCTCGGCAGCGCTGCCGGTGCCTTCGGCCGCGCCGGCGCACGCCGAGGCGATCACGGAGGTGGCGAGAAGGACAAGCGCGGTGCGCAGGACGGGCTTCACCCGCACGAGAGTACAGGCCGGCCGATGCGCCCCATGGGCAGCCCCGAGCCGATGTCCGCAGGCATCGCTAGCGTGGCCGGGTGAGCACGCCAGCGAATTTCGACGACTCCGACTTCATACGTGCCTGCCGGGGGTTGCCCCACGACCGTGTCCCGGTCTGGTTCATGCGGCAGGCGGGCCGGTCGCTGCCCGAGTATCGGGCCATCCGTGGCGAGGGAACCATCCTTGATGCCATCCAGGACCCCGACCTCGCCACCGAGCTGAGCCTTCAGCCGGTGAGGCGATACGGCATCGACGCCGCGATTCTCTACTCCGACATCGTCGTGCCCGCGTTCGCGGTCGGTTTCGGTCTCACCGTCACTCCCGGTGTCGGCCCCGAAGTCGAACATCCGTTCCGCACCCGCGCCGACCTGTCGAGGCTTCGACCGCTCGACCCCCACGCCGACACGCCTTGGGTGATTCAGACCGTCGAGCAGCTGGTGGCCGAACTCGACGTTCCTCTCATCGGGTTCGCGGGCGCTCCGTTCACCGTGGCCTCTTACTTGATCGAGGGACGACCCTCCAAGGACCATGCCGTCGCCAAGGCGATGATGCTCGCCGACGAGGCTCTCTGGAACGAACTGCTCGACCGTCTGGCCGACCTGGCCATCTCCTCGCTGTTGTCCCAGATCGAGGCCGGTGCGTCCGCCATCCAGCTGTTCGACTCATGGGCCGGTTCGCTGAGTCCCGCCCAGTATCGCCGCTACGTGCTGCCCCACTCGCAGAAGGTCATGGAAGCGGTCGAACCCACGGGAGTGCCCCGCATCCATTTTGGGGTCACCACCGGCGAGCTGCTGTCCCAGATGGGCGAAGCCGGGGCCGACGTGGTCGGCGTCGACTGGCGAGTGCCCCTGAGCGAGGCCCGGCTACGGGTCGGACCCGGCAAGGCCCTGCAGGGCAACCTCGACCCCACCGTGGTGCTGGCCGGCCTGCCGGCCGCGTTGGCGGCCACCCGAGACGTGCTGGCCGACAACGCCGGCCACCCCGGTCACGTGTTCAATCTCGGCCATGGGGTCATCCCCACGACCGACCCCGATGTGCTCACCGAGATCACGCGGGTCGTCCACGCCGAGGGGCTCACCACCGGGCCGGGAGGCCCCGCTGGTGGCTGACCCGGTCGTCGTGATCGGTGGCGGGATCACCGGCCTCGCCGCGGCCCACCAGTTGCAACAGTCGGGGGAGGAATTCGTGCTGCTGGAGGCTTCGCCCCGAGTCGGTGGGCGGATCGACGGCGGTCGCGTCGGACCCCTCGACATCGATTCCGCAGCCGACGGTTTCCTGGCCCGGCAACCCGAAATGGCAGAGCTGTGTCGGGAAATCGGGCTGGGCGACCGGTTGGTGAGGCCCTCGGGGAAGCGGGCGTTCATCTGGGTCGACGGCGCGTTGCGTCCCATACCGGCCCCATCGGTTCTCGGCGTCCCGCTCGATCCCGATGCCGTCGCCGAGAGCGGCATCGTGTCCGAGTCGGGGGTCCAGGATCTGCGCCGCGGCCTGTCCGCCCTGCATCCGCCCCTCGTCGACGACACCACAGTGGGGGCGGCCCTGCGCCCGGTGGTGGGCAGCGAGGTTTTCGAACGGCTTGTCGACCCGCTGCTCGGCGGCATCAATGCCGGCTCGGCAGACCGCATGAGCATCATGG
>CAZDYO010000045.1:0-10135 GCA_964509555.1 uncultured Acidimicrobiales bacterium | reverse complement strand
AATGACCACCATCACCCCCGAAACAAGACTGGCCGACATCATCGTCGAGAGGCCCGTCCTGGCCAGCACCATGGAAAGACTGGGGCTCGACTACTGCTGCGGCGGGCAACGCAGCATCTCCGAAGCCGCCACCGAGGCCGGTCTCGACCCCCACACAACCGTCGAAATCCTCAAGGCCATACCGGAGGAGTCGGCAGACACCCCCGACGACTGGACCAGCTTGAGCCTCACCGAGATGGTCGATCGCCTCGAGGTAACCCACCACGCCTTCCTCAAGGAAGCACTCCCCCGCCTAACCGAGCTCTCCACCAAGGTCGCCGGTGTGCACGGCGACAACCATCCGGAGTTGATCGAGGTCGACCAACTCGCAAAGGCGATAAGGACCGATCTCGAGCCCCACATGATGAAGGAGGAGCGGGTCCTGTTCCCGATGGTCCGCCAGCTCGACTCCGCCGATGGCCCGCTCGAGTTTCATTGCGGCACGCTCCGCAACCCGATCTCCATGATGATGATGGAACACGATCGGGTCGGCGAACTTCTGGGACAGATCCGCGCCGCCACCTCCGCCTACTCCCTGCCCGACGATGCCTGCGCCAGCTTCCGGGCACTCTACGAAGGACTGGCCGAACTCGAATCCGACACCCACATGCATGTCCACCGCGAGAACAACATCGTGTTCCCAGCGGTGGTCCGGGCCGAAACCTCGGGCTGATCACATGGTCTGCCCGCGGCGACCCACCCCGGGCATCACACACAGCATTTCGAACATCAGGTTGGCCGCCAGCAGCGAGGTGTTGCCGGAGGCGTCATAGACGGGTGCCACCTCGACCAGATCAACTCCCACCAGATCAAGATCCCGGCATCCACGTATTATCTCCAGCGCCTGAATCACCGTGAGGCCACCTATCTCCGGGGTACCGGTACCGGGTGCGAAGGCCGGGTCGAGGCCGTCGATGTCGAAGCTGAGATAGACCGGTCCGGAGCCGACCTGTTCGCGTACCTCCGACATCAGTGGGTCGAGCGAGCGGTGCCAGCACTCCTCGGCCTGCACCACCCGGAAACCCTGGTCACGCGACCAGTCGAAATCGTCGGCCGCGTAGCCGGTGCCCCGGACACCGATCTGCACAACCCGATCACAGTCGAGCAGCCCCTCCTCGACAGCACGCCTGAACGGTGTCCCGTGGGCAATCCGCTCGCCAAACATGGTGTCGTTGATGTCGGTATGGGCATCCACATGCACCACACCGATCGGGCCGTGCTGCCTGGCCATGGCCCGCAGGATCGGCAGCACAATTGTGTGATCGCCGCCCATCGTGGCGGTGATCACATCGTGAATCAGCAACGAGTCGAAATGAGCCTTGATTCGATCGACCGAGTCGGCGAGGTTGAAGGTGTTGATGGCCACATCGCCGCAATCATCGATGCGGAGGCTGTCGAAGGGGGCCGCCCTGGTGGCCATGTTGTAGGGCCGAATGAGAACCGACTCCGCCCGGATCTCCCGGGGGCCGTATCTGGCACCTGGACGGTTTGAGGTGCCGATGTCGAGCGGCACCCCCACGATCGCCACATCAAGATCAGAAGGATCGGTGCGCCCCGGAAGACGCATGAACGTGGCCAAACCGCCGAACCGGGGCATCTCGTTTCCGCCTGTGGGCTGGGGGTTGTCGCGTCCGGCCATGGCCCCGAATGGTATTGCAACCGACGCCGGGCCGCTCATGGTCCCAAGTTGGCCGCCGGCCCGGGGACGTGCAAACCTTTGCCCGACCGATTTCCGGGGGTATGGATTATGCACATCACCAAGCGTCGGATCTTCGCGGTGTTGACCGCCGTTCTGATCCTGATCCCTTCCGTTGCCTTGGCTGCCTCACGCTTCGTCGACGTGGCCAACGGCAAGTTCTACGAAGCGGCGGTCAACTGGGCCGACTCCAACAACATCACCACCGGCTCTCCCGCGGGATCCGACACTTTCAAACCCGACGATCCTGTCACCAGGGGCGAGTCGGTCACGTTTTTGAAGCGCTATCACGACAACGTCGTCCAGCCGTCCATCGACAATGTGAACAGTCAGATCACCCAGCTCGGAACGACCATCAGCGGGATGTATTGCGATGCAGGTCAGCTGTTGGTGGCGATCGCGCCCGCCGATTGGTCCTGCAAGTCCGCCAGCCTCATCACCCAGCGCTCGCGAGGTGCGTCAGCGAGCCCCGACACCGTCGGCAACGTCGGACAGCACACATCGATCGCCATCGGTAGCGACGACCTGCCGATCATCAGCTACTACGAATCGGTTGCCGGCAGCCTCAAGGTGTTTCACTGCAACGACATCGACTGCCGGGCAGGTGTGACAACGATCATCGATCCGGGGGGCACCGTGATATACGGCAAGTACACGTCGATCGTCATCGGAACCAACGGCCTTCCGATCATCAGTTATCAGGAAACGACGGGGCTCGGCACCGACAACCTCAGGATCGCGAGCTGCACCAAGCTCGACTGCTCGACGTTCACCAAGACCAGCGTCGGCACCGTGTTCAACGACGGCGGGTGGACCTCGATCGCACGTTCTGCATCCGGCAGCTTCAATCCCTTGACCAGCGAATACGACCGCGACAACAAGACGCTCGTGGTGGCCACCTGCAGCCTGGCCGACTGCTCGACCGGCGCCTCGCCGGCTTCGGTCGACGTGCAACCCGGAGGTGACGTCGGGTCGTATTCGTCGATTGCCGTCGACTCCGGAAGCATTCCGGGAATCAGCTACTACGACGCCGCCAACGGCGACCTCAAGTTCCACCGTTGTGGCAGCACCAACTGCACCGGTGGACCAGCGGCCGCGACCATCACCCTCGACGGCGGCGGTTCAGGTGGACCGGATGTGGGGCTGGCGACGTCGATGGCGTTCGGCACGGACAACTACCCGATCATCAGCTACTACGACGCCACCAACGGCGACCTCAAGGTGTTCCACTGCAACACCATCGACTGCGTCTCGGGGATCGGCGGCCCTGACGGTTCCGCGGTCACGGTCGACTCGACCAACGACGTCGGCAGCTTCAGCTCCATGGTCATCGGCAACGACGGTCTGCCGATTATCGCCTACTACGACGCCACCAACACCAACCTCAAGGTCTTCTCCTGCAGCGACACAAGCTGTTCGGGCGGCTCGGCCATGACCCTCGACAAGACCCCCGGTGTGGGCCAGTACCCCTCGATCGCCATCGGCGTCGACGGCCTGCCGATAATCAGCTACTGGGATGCAACCAACAATGACCTGAAGGTGATCAAGGTGGGTCTGAACCCAATCGGAATCAGTTTCAACTGACCTGGTGCCGGGCATTGACTTCGATTGTGTAACTTGCCAACCGACAGGGGGTTGGCCACGGAAACATCAAACATCTCCATGATCACACCGGTGGACGGGTCGCTGTATGCGACGCGGCCGGTGTGCACCGACGATCGGTTCCACGAGACCATCGACTTGGCTCGGCGCGCCCAGATCGACTGGGCATCCACACCGATCGCCGAGCGTGCAGTGCTGTGCACGGCGATGGTCGACCACATGACCTCGATGACGGACGACATCGTCACCGAACTCGCGTGGCAGATGGGCAGGCCCGTGAGATTCGGTGCCGGCGAAATCGGGGGGTTCGCCGAGCGAGGCCACCACATGATCTCGATCGCCGAGCAGAGCCTTGCGCCCGTCACCCCCGACCCGATCGACGGATTCGATCGCTGGATAGCCCACGAACCACTCGGGCTGATCCTGGTGATCGCGCCGTGGAACTACCCATTACTTACCGCCGTCAACTCAATCGTGCCCGCGCTCATGGCCGGCAACGCCGTGGTGCTCAAACACGCATCGCAGACCCTGCTCGCCGGCGAACGGCTCCAAGCCGCAGCCGACGCAGCCGGGATACCGAGCGGCGTCTTCACCAATCTCGTGCTGTCGCATCAGCAGGTGGGGCGGTCGCTCGCCGACAATATGTTCGACCGGGTCAACTTCACCGGGTCGGTCGAGGCCGGGCGCACCATCGAACGGGCCGCTGCTGGCACCTTCACCGACGTCGGCTTGGAGCTCGGAGGCAAGGACCCGGCCTACGTGCGGGCCGATGCCGATCTGGCCTTCGCGGCCGCCAATGTTGCCGACGGCGCGTTCTTCAACTCGGGCCAGTCATGTTGCGGGATCGAACGGGTGTATGTCGACCGTTCGATCTTCGACGAATTCGTCGACGCCATGGTCGCGGAAGGCCGGGCACTGACCTTGGGTGACCCGACCGATACGGACACCACCCTGGGCCCGATGGTCACCGCTCGCGCCGCCGACGGAGTGCGCACCCAACTCGACCAGGCCGTCGCGGCCGGAGCCAGGCCATTGGTTTCAACGGGCGCCTCGGGGTGGTCCTCCACCATGGGCAGCCCCTATCTCGCGCCCGAGATCCTCATCGGCGTCGACCACACCATGCCGGTGATGACAGAGGAGACATTCGGCCCCATCGTCGGTGTCATGCCGGTGGAGACAGATGATGAAGCGGTGACACTCATGAACGACAGTGCCTACGGCCTGTCGGCATCGATCTGGACAGCAGACGCCGACGCCGCCCGCTCGATCGGCGCCCGCCTCCAGACCGGCACCGTGTTCATGAACCGCGCCGACTATCTCGATCCGGCGCTCGCCTGGACAGGGGTGAAGGACACTGGCAAGGGCATCACTCTGTCGTCACTGGGTTACTCCATGCTCACCCGCGCCAAGTCGTATCATCTGCGTCTCACCACTCCGGGAGACAAGTGATGACAGCGTCCGATCCATTCGCGGTCCCACCATCCGCCAATTGGACCTACCCAACCTCGATCAGGTTCGGAGCCGGCCGTATAGCCGAGCTGGCCAACGCATGTTCCGAGGCCGGCATCACCAATCCGCTGGTGGTCACCGATCCCGGCATGGTTGGTCTTCCCATGTTCCAGTCGATCCACAAGGCCCTGGCCGGCAATGGTGTGAAGCATCGCGTGTTCCGCAACGTTCAACCCAACCCGGTGGAATCCAACGTCAGTGAAGGCGTGACCAGCTACCGGGAGGGCGACCACGACGGTGTTATCGCTGTCGGCGGCGGGTCGGCGCTCGACGTCGGAAAGACCATCGCTCTCATGGCCGGCCAGACCCGCCCGGTATGGGACTTCGAGGACATCGGCGACAACTGGACCCGCGCCGAGGCCTCGCGCATAGCGCCGGTAATCGCCGTACCGACCACAGCCGGCACCGGTAGCGAGGTCGGCCGGGCCGGGGTGGTGATCGACGAATCCACCCACCGCAAAGTGATTGTGTTCCACCCGAAAATGCTGCCCGTGGCGGTGATCTGCGACCCGGAACTCACCGTCGGCTTACCGAAGGTTCTCACCGTCGGCACCGGCATCGACGCTCTCTCCCACTCGCTTGAAGCGCTGTGTTCCCCCATCTACCACCCGATGTCACACGGCATCGGCCTCGAAGGCGCCCGACTGGTGCTCGAGAATCTCCCCAAGGTCGTTGCCGATCCAACCGATGTCGTGGCCCGCGGCCACATGATGAGCGCCGCGGCGATGGGTGCGGTCGCCTTCCAGAAGGGTCTCGGCGGCATGCACGCTCTGGCCCACCCCATCGGCGCGGTCTTCAACACCCACCACGGCATGACCAACGCGGTGGTGATGCCCTACGTGCTCACCGCCAACCGGCCGGCGATCGAACCAGTGATCGACTCATTGGCTGCCTACGTCGGTGTGGCCGGCGGGTTTGATGGTTTCGTCGACCACATCCTGGCCATGCGCGAGTCGATGGACGTGCCCCACACGCTCGTCGAGTTGGGTGTCGACGCCAGCGCCACCGACACCATCAGCACCGGAGCTGTGGCCGACCCGTCTGCCAGTGGAAACCCGATCGAGTTCACCAACGAATTCGCCGCCCGGATCTTCGACGCGGCATGTTCCGGAGACGTGGCCGCAGCGGCCCAAGGAGAGAATCGATGACCATCAATGGAACCATCACCAGAGCCCAGCTGGTCGAGGCCGCCAAGTCGGGCGCCATCGACACCGTGATCCTCGCCTTCACCGACCACTACGGACGACTGCTCGGCAAGCGAACCGACGCCGACTTCTTCCTCGAAACCGTCGACGAGGGAACCCACGCCTGCGACTACCTCCTCACCGTCGACATGGAGATGGAGCCCGTCGAGGGTTATTCGTATTCCAACTGGGAGCGCGGCTACGGCGACTTCCACATGGTCCCCGATTACAACACGGCCCGCATCTGCGCCTGGGCCGAGCGCACCGCCGTGGTGCTGTGCGACGTGGTCGACGATGTCGCCCATGCACCGGTGTCGGTGGCACCGCGTTCGATCTTGCGCCGTCAGTTGGAGCTGGCCGCCGAGTCGGGCTACACCGCCAAGGCCGCTTCGGAGCTTGAGTTCTTTCTCTTCCGCGACACCTATCGTGAGGCCCACGAAAAGGGCTACGTCGATCTCACCGCAGCCGGCTGGTATGTCGAGGACTACCACCTGCTGCAAGGGGCCCGGGTAGAGGACTATGTGGGGGCCGCCCGGCGGGTGCTTCGAGACTCCGGGATCCCGGTGGAGAATTCCAAGGGTGAGGCGGCCATCGGTCAGCACGAGCTCAACATTCGCTACGCCGAAGTGCTCGACATGGCCGACCGTCATGTGCTCATGAAGCAGGCCATGAAGGAGCTGGCCGATTCCCAGGGGGTCAGCGTCACCTTCATGGCCAAACCCGACTCCGACCAACCGGGCAGCAGCTGCCACATTCATCTGAGCCTGTGGGATGCCGACGGCAACGCCTTCGCCACCCCCGAAGGCCGTAGCGACGCGTTCCGCTGGTTTCTCGGGGGCTGGATGCGCCACACACCCAACCTGATGCCCTGCTATGCCCCCACAGTCAACTCCTACAAGCGCTACCAGTCACAGTCGTGGGCCCCGACCGGACTCGCATGGTCCACTGACAACCGCACCGCCGGATTCCGCATCGTTGGCAACGGCCCAAGTCTGCGCATCGAATGCCGCATCCCGGGTGCCGACGTCAACCCCTACCTGGCCTACGCCGCCGCGTTGGCCAGCGGCCTCGACGGCATCGCCAACAAGATCGAACCACCGGCCGAGTTCAGCGGTGATGCCTACACATCGACCGATGTGCCCCACGTGCCCACCACGCTGCGCGAGGCCAACGCCCGGTTCACCTCGAGTGAAGACGCCAGACGATTGTTGGGAGACGACGTGGTCGACCACTACGGCTGGTTCTTCACCCAGGAATGCGACGCCTACGACCGCATGGTGTCCGACTGGGAGATGCGGCGCTACTTCGAGCAGATCTGACATGGCCAAGCCTCGCATCGGCGTGTTGCTGTGCGATCACGTGCCCGCTGATCTCCAAGCGACCTCGGGGGGAGACTACGACCTCGTCTACCGGGAGATGATGCTGGCCGCCGAACCCGATCTCGAAGTGGTGGTGTACCCAGCGGTCGACGGTGTGCTGCCTGAATCGCCCAACGAGTGCGATGGCTGGATCATCACCGGGTCCCACCTCTCTGCATACTCCGACGACGCTTGGGTGGTGGCGCTGCGCGAATGGCTGGCCGAGGCGGCCGCTTCCGGTACCAGAATCGCCGGTGTGTGTTTCGGGCATCAGCTTGTTGCCGAGGCTCTCGGTGGCAAGGTGGGTCGCGCCGAACGCTGGAAGGTCGGCCCCCAGCAGACCACAGTGGAACCAACCCCATGGTTCGATGGAGGTGAGGTCCGGCTCAACGCCATGCATCGCGATGTGGTCACCAAGCTGCCTCCGGGCGGGAGGGTCATCGCCACTGGAACGACATCGGAGATCCCGGCATACCTGGTTGGCGACAATGTGGTGTGTGTGCAGGACCATCCCGAGTTCAATGCCGATTATGTGAGGGCCCTCATCGACAAGCGTCTCGATCGCATCGACCCCGACACGGTTGCTTCGGCACGCGACCATCTTGACTCCGACATCACCCACGGTTCCCTTGTGGGCCGGTGGCTGGTCGATTTCCTGCTCGATCGTCGTCGAGACAACTGAATGTCGAACCTCACAGTCAGTCGTGGCGGTGCCGACAATGTGACTGTGGACGCCGACGAAGAAGACTCGACAAGGGTTCGTGATGCCCTGATCGCCATCCTTGCGGTCGCAGCAACGGTGATGAGTGGAGCGTTCGCTTGGCATCTTCTCACCGCCGCGCCGGAGCCTGTCGTCGCCACCGAGTTGCCCGCACCATCAACCGTTGCCCCGCCATCGAGCCTTTCCCCCACAATCACCAGACCCCTGATTCCCTCGTCTGATCCCGGTCCTCTCGGATCGGTGGATCAGAACCTCGACGGCATCGAGCGATCGGTCCGACAGAGCGTCGCGCCGTGGCAAAGCAGGGCCATTGACGTCATCACCGGCGGGAATCTCGATGGGCGCGACTTCACCACCGACGTCGCCCTGCTCAACAGGGTCACGGAAGCAATTCCCGACGGTTGGACCCTGGCCCCCTTCGACACCGACACCGTGCCGAGCCCCGCCGGCGACGTCCCGGTCGACTGGGCCGAAACCACCCAACCGATGCGAGCCCGGCAGCTTGTGCGCCCCGACGGCACGACCGTTGGTCGGGTGCTGATATTCGCCGGCGTGAGCCCCGACGGGATTCTCTATGTGCGCGAGGCACGCAACCACTGGAATCCCGGCGCCCCCGCCGAACACCTGGCCCCCGCTGACACGGTGCTCGTGACCGCAGTGGTGCCTCCGATCGATGGCAACGGTGGCATCTGGTTCGCGTCGGTGTCGAAACATGTGGTGATGCTCATGGAGTCGGCCCCCGACATCGCCCAACAGGACCTCGTCGGGTTCCTGGTGCAGTGGCGATCGTCTTTTGCCGGGGCCTGATCGAATTCGGCCGAGGGCGTAGTGCGCTCACTCGTCGCGCCCGTTAGTTTGTGCCCCGCAGCTAGAAGCCCCTCAGGAGAAACCATGGCCATCGAACTTCCCGCTCTTCCCTACGCCGACGACGCCCTCGCCCCCCACATCAGCGAGCGCACCATCAGCTTCCACTACGGCAAGCACCACGCCGGCTACGTCAAGAACCTCAACGGCCTCATCGAAGGCACCGACCAAGCCAACTCGTCGCTCGAGGAGATCATCGCCGCGGCCGGCCCCGGTGGCCTGTTCAACAACGCCGCCCAGGTGTGGAACCACAGCTTCTACTGGAAGTGCATGACCCCCGGTGGCGGCGGCGACCCCACCGGCGATCTAGCCGCAGCGATCGACTCCAGCTTCGGTTCGGCCGACGAGTTCAAGAGCCAGTTCAAGGCCGGCGCGGTCGGCAACTTCGGGTCTGGATGGACCTGGCTGGTGAAGGGCGCCGACGGCCTGTCGATCGTGAAGACCGACGATGCCGACACCCCCATCAAGCACGGCCAGACGCCTCTGCTCACCATCGACGTATGGGAACACGCCTACTACCTCGATTACCAGAACGCCCGTCCGGCCTACGTCGACACTTTCATCGAGAATCTCATCAACTGGGAGTTCGTAGCCTCCAACTTCGCCGGCTGAGACACCGGCCCGATGGCCAAGCAACTGAAGACCCAACCGCCCGAGTGGATCGCGAAGGCACCCGTCAAGGTGAGCGCCGCTCGTGAGATGCGGGCCACCCCCGACCAGGTGTTCGCGGCGCTGTGCGACCACGAGTCGTGGCCCGAGTGGTTCACCAGCATCCAGAAGGTGGAGCGCCTCGGCGACCAGCGGGAGGGCGTGGGTTCACGACGGCGAGTCACCGTCAACAAGCGTTTCGTGGTGGATGAGGAGTTCATCGTGTGGGAGCCCGGGCGGGCTTGGGGGTTCACGGTCTATGAGGCCTCCACCGGGGCGTTTCGCACCCTCAACGAGCTCGTGCAGATTCAGGCGATCGCCGACGACCGCACCCGGGTCACCTACACGATGGGGTTCGACCCCAATCCGGTGGTCGGAGTGTTGATGAGTCTGGGCGCCAAGAAGATGTTGGCAAGGAACCTGGGCCAGGCGCTCGATAATTTGGGCCACCGTCTGGCTGACTAGTGCCGTGTCAGGCAACGTTGGGGGTGTCGCGTCCACCCGTTGAGTGGCT
>CAZDYO010000044.1:0-10264 GCA_964509555.1 uncultured Acidimicrobiales bacterium | reverse complement strand
ACAAGGCTGTCGTGACAGTTGCAGCCGTCATGGACTGGGACGCGACCAGCAAGGTCACGGAGGTCTACACCCCATCAGCTGTGCCGGCGGGCTCTCCGCAACTCGGGAGCTCAGAGTCGACGGTCACCGAGACCTACTCGACCAACAGCCCAACTGGTTCCAGCGGAGTGTTGGGGGGCAACGCGAGTCCGACCTCGTCCGTGCCGTCGGCCACCTCCAACTACAGCAAGACCGACATCAAACGCGAATACGTCTACGACAGTTCACGCATCAGCACCGACAAGGTCGGTGGAGTCGTAGAGCGTCTCAACGTCGCTGTCCTCTTGGATGAGGCGACCGTGACCGACTCCCAAGCGAAGACGATCGAGTCTCTGGTGACGGCCGCCTCTGGTCTGGACACGACGAGGGGCGACACCCTGGCCGTGTCGAGACTCAAGTTCGACACGACCATCAAGGATGCAATTGCTGCTCAGGCAGCGGCGCTGACCGTGGATCCAGCCGGGTCGGCCGGAATGATCCAAATGGGGGTCGTCGGCGGGCTTGTGCTGCTCATCGTGCTTGTTGCCGGTCTGCAGCTCTGGCGGGGACGCCGAAGGATCGAGCCAGAGCAACTTGACCTTTCGGAGCTGACGCGACGTCTGGTTGCCCCAACATCGGGATCCATCGACTCTCTCGGATCCATCGCCGGGATTGCTTCGGATGGGAACCACAATGCGGGCGGCGACCCCAGTGGTGCCCACCCGGGTGACGATCTTCGAATTCTCGTTGATCAGCAACCTGATGAAGTCGCCCGCCTCCTGCGCACCTGGCTGGCCGACAGAAGGGTGGCTGCACGGTGAGCCGGTTCGATGATCTCACGGGTCCCGAAAAGGCGGCCATCCTTCTCTTGAGTCTCGACGAGGACCGCGCTGCGTCCGTGATGCGCGAGATGAAGGAAGACGAAGTCACGGCGGTTGTGACGGAGATAGCGGCGCTCCATGTCGTTGAGCAGGCGACCATCAACAAGGTGATCGACGTGTTCGCCGAGACGCGGACGCAGGACTCGGAGTTGACGCGTGGCGGAGTCGATCGGGCCCGATCGATCTTGGCCGGTGCCATGGATGCCGAGGCGGCATCAGCGATAATCGGATCTCTCGACCAGGGGGTGATCGAAAGGCCGTTCTCGTGGCTCATGACGTTGCCGCCGGACGAGGTATCCGGCCTCTTGGCAGCTGAACACCCTCAGACCGTAGCGATTGCGCTCTCCTTTCTCAGCGCCGAGGCGGCCTCCGCTGTAATGGCCGGATTGCCGGTCAGCATGCGCAAAGAGGTTGGGATCAGGATCAGCAGGCTTGAGGAGCCGACGATGGAGCTCGTGACGGCATTGGAGTCAGGGCTGAAGGAGCGGCTGGGGCCCAACGCATTCAAACGCCAGTACGGGATCGGCGGCATCGACACTCTCGTGGCTCTCCTCAATCACTCCGATCGCAACACCGAACGTGAGGTCATCGAGGCGCTGGCGGCTGAGAATGAAGAACTGGCGGCAGAGGTCAAGAAGCGACTGTTCGTGTTCGAGGACATCACGCAGCTCGATGACAGGTCCATACAGCAGGTTCTGCGAAACGTGGATGCGAGCATCCTGCCCATGGCCCTGAAAGGTGTGAGACCAGAAGTCCAGTTGAAGATCACCGGGAATCTCTCAAGCCGCGCGACACAGAATCTCCTGGAGGAGATAGAGCTCCTGGGCCCGGTGAGGGCAGCGGACGTCGATTCCGCACAGGCATCGATCGTTGCGGTCATCAACCAGCTTGAGCAGTCGGGAGACATCATGATCAGCAGGGGTGGCGATGCTCTCATCAGCTGAGCCCACAGCAAGGGTGTTGTCCTCTGATCGCGCCTCGGAAGTGAAGTGCAATGTCGAGCCGGCGATGGTTCCGGCCCAATCCGGACACGACGAGCGCTCGCTTCTGGATGGGTTTCGCGAGGGCCGACGGGAAGGGTTCGAGAAGGGGCATGAGATAGGGCTTGCGGCTGGACGCGAACAGCTATCGGGGGCACTCGCAGCGTTGGCTTCGGCGGTCAACCAGCTGGAATCGGCCGCGGCAACCGACAACGAGCATTTCGAGGAGATGGCTGTGGGGCTCGCGGTTGAACTTGCCGAGCTGATCCTTGGGAGGGAATTGGAGGCATCATCCTCCGTGGGGGTCGACGCCATCCGTCGCGCCATGTCGATGGCGGTCCACAAGGAGCCGATCAAGATCCACATGTGTCGGGAGGATGTGGAGGATCTCGGCGATGCTGTACCTGCGAGGGTCACCATCGTCGTCGACCCGACCGTATCTCCGGGATGCGCTGACATCCATCTCGGGGATGGCTTGGTGCAGGTCAATCCGATGGAAGCAATCGCCAGAGTTCGGGAGGCACTGAAGTGACGGTGCTGCTTTCCGACTCGCGAGTCAGACGCCGATGGACAGCGGCGCTGGAACAAGCAGTTCCGGTTCGCAGCGGTGTGGTGCGCCGTGTCACCGGGATGGGTTTTGAGGTGGCCGGCCTGGATGCCGCGATCGGCGACATGATCGTTGTCGAAGGTCGGGATGGTGACTTGACAGGGCAGGTGGTGGGGCTGAGACAAGGTCATGTTCTGGCGAGCGCGTTCGGGGAACTTGAAGGGGTACGGGATGGGCAGAGAGCCGTGACCCCCGGTGGCCCTCCCGAGGTGCCCGTAGGAATGTCGATGCTGGGACGGGTTGTCGATGCCCTCGGACGACCCATCGACAACCAAGGCGAGCTCGGTCTCGTAAAGATGGTTGGCCTTGACGTATCAGCGCCCACTCCACTTGAGCGCCGAAGGATCTCCCAAGCGTTTCCGACGGGAGTGAAGGCGATCGATACGACAATTTCAATGGGTCGTGGACAGAGGATCGGGATCTTCGCCGGTAGCGGCGTCGGGAAATCGACTCTGCTATCGATGATCGTCAAAGGATCCGAGGCCGACATCGTGGTGATAGGCCTCGTCGGCGAGCGCGGTAGGGAGGTCCGAGAGTTCATCGAACGAGACCTCGGCGCTGATGGCCTGTCGAGATCGGTACTGGTCGTGGCCACCAGCGATGAACCGCCCATGATGCGGCTGGCTGCCGCAAGAACTGCGACCCGCATCGCAGAGGAGTACCGCGATCGGGGATTGAACGTTCTTCTTCTCGTCGACAGCATCACCAGGTTCGCCATGGCGCAGCGCGAGGTGGGTCTGGCTGCTGGTGAGTTCCCGGCAAGCCGGGGCTATCCCGCGTCCGTTCTCGCGATGCTTCCGAAGCTGTTGGAGCGATCCGGGATGTCGGACAAGGGTTCGATCACCGCCATTTACACGGTTCTCGTCGAGGGTGATGACATGAATGAGCCGGTCGCGGACACGGTCAGGTCCATTCTTGACGGTCACGTGGTTCTGTCGCGTCACTTGGCACACCGTGGGCACTACCCGGCGATTGACGTTCTGGCATCCGTATCCCGAGTGGTCGGGGAGGTTTGCAGCAGCGAGGAAATGGAGTTGGCAACCGTCCTCAGGTCCCATCTGGCCGCCTACGAGGAATCGCGCGATCTCGTTGAAGTGGGTGCATACGTCTCGGGAACCAATCCACGCACTGATGCGGCCCTACAGCACATTGATTCGATAAACGGGTTTCTTCGACAATCGTCGGACACTGCCGTAGACCGAGGTGAGGCCTTCGCTCGGCTGGCTGATGCGGTGGGAGGTCAAGGTTGATGTCACGTTCGTTGAAGCGTCTTCGAAGGTTGGTCGACATCCGCCGGCGCCAGGAGGAAAGCGCGAGAAGCGCCCTGGCCGACAGTCTGCGCAACGCATCAGCCATCTCCGAGGAGGTGCGGATGCGTTCCGAGGCCCTCGGATCACTGCTGAGCGGAGTCGCCCCAGCCAGTAGACGGCAGGTGGAACCACTGGCTGAAGCCGCAAGCACGGCCATCGCTGCGGCAAAGGCTGCCGAGTCTGCTGCCTACGGCACCGTTGAGGAGATCAGGAAGGACTGGGCCGCCACAGCGACGCGACTGCAGGGAGCCGAGCGACTTGAGCAGCGAGCCACGGAGGCCGAGCGTCAGACCGAACTTGGCGCTGACCGCACTGCCGCTGAAGAGGCGATCACGAGCAGGTCCCAAAGCCACGAAGAGGAGGCACAGTGAACGGTTTTATTCCACCGGTGTTCGCAATCCCGACTCGTATCCAGGAGATTTCCAGTCGGTTTGGTACCAGCCACACCTCATTGGGGTCCTCAGCTGATGCGTTCGTGTTCGGGCAGTTGAAAAACGATGCGGTGGCGGCCAGCGGTCTCGGGACCCTGACTGCAATGTCTGTGCCGGGCAGGGGCACCGAATCACCGGCTGCACATCCCGTCCACACCGGCGACACCGTGGTCAACTCAGATGGGTCTCTGGCTGACGGTGTGCCGTATTCGGATCTGTTTCGGCGTGCAGGTGCAACCCACGGCGTTCGTCCCTCGGTGTTGGCGGCGGTGGCCAAGGTGGAGTCGGCCTTCAACCCGGATGCCATCAGCCCGGCCGGTGCCCGAGGGCTGATGCAGTTCATGCCCGCCACTGCAGCGGCCATGGGGGTCGACCCGTTCGATCCTGCATCGGCGATCGACGGTGCTGCTCGATACCTGTCGTCGAACATCAGACGCTTCGGATCCTTGGAGCTAGCCCTCGCCGCGTACAACGCGGGGCCGGGTGCGGTGGCCGCAGCCGGTGGCATTCCGCCGATAGTCGAGACCCAGAACTACGTGCCGGCTGTCATGAGCCTGCTCGGTGACCACAACGAAGGACCAGACCAGTGACGAGCATTGCCGTTGATTCCGCTGTTGTTGTGCCAGCATCTCCGTCGGAGCAGACACTGTCCGACCAAGACCATGCCGAGTTCGCATCCGCCCTTGACAAGGCGTCCGGCGAGCCGGATCCCGCCGGCCTGGCCTCCACAGAAGCAGGCGCTGAAGTCCCGCTGGCGACCGACGACATCGGCGTCTCTCCCCATGAAGAGATCCAAGATGAAAAAGCGGTGATGCTTGATCTGGCCGTTGTGAGGATCCAGACCCAGACAAGGGCTCCTGCTGGCATCGAAACGGCAATTGAGGAGCCAGTCCAACATGGATCGGTCGCCATGCCCCTCCAAGCTGAGCCAGGCGCCGATGGTGACCAGGCTGCGGCTCCCCCAGAGGTCGGTGATTCTCCTGCCCCGGTCGCATCGGATGCAGCGGATCTTCCGATGCGCGAAGTTGGCGGGATTGAGCAGAAACTTGATGCCGATCGGGCCTCGCCGCCGTCTGAATCGGACCCACGCCGGGATCCCTCGCTGATCTCGGTGGGCGGTGCGATCGTGAGTGATGTAGCACCAGAATCCGCGCCTCGACAGGTGCCGGGCGACGGAGAGGGTGACCGCACCGTCCTCGGGGACGATCCGACGGGAATCACCTCCACTGATTCGGCGATGTTGGCGCCTGCTGCGACTCCGAAGTCTGCCGGCACTGATGAGCAGCGCCGTGAGACCGATTCCGATCTTTCGTCAGACCCCGACGCTGTATCCCCCGATGCTGCATCACCGGCAGCCGTTCCAGTGACGGCCCTGAACATGGGATTGCCGCTGGTTGCCGACGGATCCCCCGATCCGGTTGAGGCTTCGGTGGTCGGCCACGACGACCTCCCGATCGACGGACCGCCCCCCGGGAATCAGGCAATGCCGATCGACGAGGAGGGTCCGCTCCCCGAGGGTCGGGTGTCTGAAGTCAGTCAACCGGCGTTGGTTGTTCCCGCACCCGTAGCTGCCGAGATCAAGGTCGCGCAGGTGGCCACCACATCGGCACCCGAGGTGTCTCCGCAAGCGCCCCATCAATTGGTGATGACACCCGAGGTGTCGCCGTCCCAACAGCTGGCAGGCGCCATAAGACAGATTCGCAAGCTCACCGACGGAACCCAAAGGCTCTCCTTGGAGCTTCGTCCCCGGGAGTTGGGAACGGTCAACCTTGAGGTCGCGTATCGAAATGGTCAACTACACCTGCACGCGGTGGCCGAGACCGCCGGTGCCCGAACCACGTTGGAACAGGCCATGCCGGCATTGCGAATCGAGTTGGACAACTTGGGGCTGCAAGCCGGGAACCTTCAAGTGAGCCCCGACACGCGCGAGGGCGCCGACCAGCGCAATCCCGGGCGACAAGGAGCCGACCGACACCGCACTTTCCGGTTGGCCGCCAGTTCGAAGACACCGGGTCGATCAGCGGTGCCAACGACGCAGTCGTCGCATGGCGGCCTCGACGTGAGAATCTGAGGAGGTTCAATGAATACCATTCCAACTGCTCCGGGCGCATCTCTCACTGCCCCGGGCAAGACGGTCGCACGAAATGAGCCTCTGGGCCAGGATGCCTTCCTGCAGCTGATGGTTGCGCAGTTGCGTTACCAGGATCCGACTTCGCCGGCCGATTCCCAGTCATTCATTGCGCAGACAGCGCAGTTCACGTCTGTCGAGACCCTCAAGCAGATCGCCGACAAGATGACGTCCATGTCACGCAATGACGACCTGACCACCATCGGGTCGCTGGTGGGCTCCACTGTCCAGTTCGCTGACAGCAGCGGTGGCCTCGTTGATGCACGGGTCACCAGTGGCCGTACGACCGAGACGGGAATCATGCTGACACTGCCAGATCGGGAGATCAGCATTGATGACATCGTCGCGATAGTCGATCCGTCTCGTGACCCATCCATCTGATCCCTTCACCTCTCAATCAAACAATCGTAGAAAAGCAAAGGAAACAAACATGATTCGCTCGATGTTCTCCGCAATTTCAGGCCTACGAGCCCACAAGACCATGCTTGACGTGGTCGGTAACAACATTGCAAACGTGAATACGGCCGGCTTCAAGTCTTCATCGGTATTGTTCCAGGATGTGCTGAGCCAGACGATCCAAGGTGCCGGCGCCGGTGCTCCGACCGCGGACATTGGCGGGACCAACGCATCCCAAGTGGGCTTGGGTGTGAAGGTGGGACGGGTGAGCACCAGCTTCAGTCAGGGCGCCCTTCAGCGGACGGATCGAGAGATGGATTTCGCCATTCGCGGTGACGGGTTCTTCTCGGTGAAATCGGCCGGAGAGAATCTCTATACGAGAGCCGGCTCGCTATCGCTTGATGCCAAGGGACGACTGGTGACTGCTACCGGTGGTCTCGTGCAGGGCTGGTCGGCAGACCCGAACGGAGTGATCAGCACGGATTCGATGACGTCGAGCATCAGCGTTCCCGTCGGGGATCTCGTACCGCCGGTCGCCACGACCGATCTTTCGATGGGCGGAAACTTGGCTGCAGGTGATTCGATCGGCACCACCTATACAACCAGCACCGAACTGTTCGACACTCAGGGTGCACCACATCTCGCGTCATTCGCGTTCACCAAGTCAGCTACCGACGAGTGGACGGTGACCGGTTCATATGGCACGCCCGCCACCCCGATCGCGATGACCGACAATGTCCTCACCTTCGATGCCAACGGACACCTGACGGCTCCCGCCGACGGCACGGTGAACGTAGCGTCCGGCCAGGTTCCGGGTGTGCCGGCATTCACCTTGTCGTTGTCGTCGTCCGCAGGGGAAATCTCACAATTCGGAGGAAACGCGAACGTCAGTGTGACGAATCAGAACGGCTCCGCAGCCGGCACGCTTCAGGCGCTGAGCGTGTCACAGGAGGGAGTGCTGATCGGTTCCTACAGCAACGGCCGTACGCAGCCGATCGCTCAGTTCGCACTGATGCTGTTCGGAAACCCGAGTGGTCTGGAAAAGGTGGGTGACTCAAGCTTCCGGGAGTCGGTCAATTCCGGCGTGGCCCAAGTCAACTCTGCCGGAATCGGAGGTAGGGGCCTCATCAGCTCCGGAACCCTGGAGATGTCGAACGTCGACCTGGCAGCCGAGTTCACGAACCTGATCGTGGCCCAACGTGGGTTCCAAGCAAACTCGAGGGTCATCACCTCCAGTGATGAGGTGCTGGCCGACATAGTCAACCTGAAGCGGTAGGTATGGACCGCCGTGACCCCGTGAGGGTGACTTCGGGAACGGCAACTTGACGGTTCCGCAGCGAAGGCGGTGCCATTCGGCCCTCATCAATTGTGACATCCGGACGAAGCTGTGGATTGCCGGTATCCGGCGACCCGCTCAGGACGAGCGGGGGTGCGACCAAGGATGGACAGATGACCACACCGCATCACGCTTCGTGTACCAATGACCGAACTGACGCCAGGAAGTCGAAGACCCGCCGTCTGGTCGTGGTCGATGACCATCACCTCGTTCGGGTGGCGCTGAGGACGCTTCTTGATGACATCCCAGAGTTGGCGGTGGTCGCCGAGGCAGACTCGGTGGGATCCGGCCGGAGAGCATTGGTTGATCATCGCCCTGACCTCTTGGTGCTCGACATGCACCTGCCAGACGGGGATGGACTGCTGCTCTGCAAGGAGGCGGTGGCGGAGTCGATTCCGACGGTCATACTTACGGCATTCACCGGCGACGAGCTGATCACAAGCGCCATGAAGGCCGGTGCCTCGGGATATCTCTTGAAGCAGGATGAACCCAGCGAGATCATCACCGGCATCCGCACGGTGGCTGACGGGGGCGCTCATTTCTCGACACAGGCGACTCCCAGCCTCATGTCGATAATCTCCGGTGATGCTGAGCCCAACGACCCGTACGATGGACTCACCAACCGGGAGAAGGAACTCATCGAGCTGCTGGGCGAGGGTCTCAGCAACCGTCAAATAGCCGAGAGACTGTTCCTCGGCGAACGAACAGTGAAGAATTACGTATCGAGACTTCTTCGCAAGCTTGACATGGAGCGTCGTACCGAAGCCGCGGTGTTTGCCTCAAGAGTCGCAACCGAGCGGCGGATTCGCAGATACTCAGTCGCCGGCGACTGAGGCTTGGTCATGTTCGCCTCGACAGCCACATCTCACCACCCAGGCCAGAGGCCGAGCGCTGATGTGAAGCGTCGGCTCCACGATGTCATAGTTCCCCAGGTGTTCCTCCTTGCCACCGGGCTTACGGCGATAGACCGGCACCCGGGGCGCGACGACACGGAACAGATAGTGAGCGAACTACTTCTCACGGCCAATCGAGTGCTGGCGGACCTCCGGTCCATCAGCCGGGGAGAATCCTCACACGGAGTGGAGTCAGTTGGTGAATTGGTGGAGGAGTTGCGTCGGGCGACGGCCTTCATGGCCGAGAATGAGTCCTGCCGGATAGATCTGGCGTGCCCGATCTCCGACCTTGAGCTATCAGCCGACCTTTGCGCCGACATTCGCGCGGTCCTCTGGGAGGCATCGATAAACGCGATCAGGCATGGACGGGCCACGCGGCTGGAGGTCTCTGTCGAGAAGCATGACGGGAACATAGTCGTGGAGGTGGCAGACAACGGCATCTGGGCGGGATCGAACCAAATCGGCACCGGGCTGATTGGTCTCAGATGCCGTGCTGAGACTCGTGGCGGGAGTGTGAAGATGGCCATCACCACCGAAGGAACAATCATTCGGTGGGCCGTTCCTCACGAGCTGTCCTTACCCATGCCACCAGCGGTGGGTACCTAGGGCATCTGGGCCTTCCCGGCTTGTCTGCCGATTCCTGACCTTGGCTCGCCTTGAGTCCAGGAAGGAATCTCAGATGTCACAATCGATCAAGTCGGCCTCGGCCGTCGCCGGCGAAGACGTGTCGCCGGCCTCACGCTTCGTCAGGTTCGTGGAGCACGAGTTGTCGCCGGGGGCGGCGCTCCTGCTGGCTACGATGGCTGCTCTGGTCTTGGCAAACTCGCCGCTGTCGCACGGGTATGAGTCGCTTCTGACATCACACTTCGGCTTTTCGCTCGCGGGGGTTGACCTGCATCTGGCTGGGCATGAGTGGATCAACGACGCGCTCATGGCCTTGTTTTTCTTCTCTGTTGGTCTGGAGATAAAGCATGAGACGACCCACGGCGATCTGCGATCACCTCGCCAAGCCATGGTCCCGGTGATAGCGGCGCTCGGCGGGATGATCGCTCCCGCAGCCATCTTCCTGGTCTGGGCGGGATCCGGATCTGGAGCCGTGGGTTGGGGCGTTCCCATGGCCACCGACATCGCCTTCGCCCTTGCCGTACTGGGCGTGGCCGGTCGCGGCCTCCCGTCCGGACTCCGAACATTTCTGCTTGCTCTGGCAGTCGCCGACGATCTTGGCGCCATCATCGTCATCGCTGTCTTCTATTCTGGGACGGTAAGCATGGAGTGGATGTTGGT
>CAZDYO010000043.1:0-10399 GCA_964509555.1 uncultured Acidimicrobiales bacterium | reverse complement strand
GAACGCACCCGTGAGCTTCGCTACGGCGAGAACCCCCATCAGGCCGGTGCTCTCTACCGTGTGTCCGGCCAGACGAGCATGTGGGACACGGTCCAGCAACACTCCGGTCTGGCGCTCAGCTACCTCAACATCTTCGATGCCGATGCCGCATGGCGTCTCGCCCACGACCTGGGGGTCGAGCCCACCGTCGCCATCATGAAACACGCCAACCCGTGTGGATGCGCCGTCGGACGTGATCTGGCCTCGGCGTATTCGAACGCATTCGCGTGCGACCCCCGCAGTGCCTTTGGCGGAATCGTGGCGTCGAATCAGCCGATTGATATCGCCACCGTCGAGGCCATGGAGGGTGCCGCACAGGCCGATGTGGTGATCGCCCCGGGATACGCCGAGGGGGTGGTTGATCGGTTGGTGTCGAAGCGCAAGAACACCCGCATCCTCGAAGCGTCGGCCCCCACCCAGGGGTCGTCGATCGAACTCCGCCAGGTTGGGGGCGGGTTCCTGGCCCAGCAAGCCCACGGGTTTGTCGCCGGTCCCTCCGATTGGCGGGTTGTCACCAAACGGCAGCCCACCGATGCCGAGATGTCCGACGCGATATTTGCCTGGAGGGTCTGCGGTCACGTCACCTCCAACGCCATCGTGTTGGCCAAGGACCGCGTGGCCTGGGGGATCGGTGCCGGACAGCAGAACCGGGTGGAGGCCGGTCAGATCGCCGCCGCCAAGGCCGATGGTCGGGCCGCGGGTGGGGCGTGTGCCAGCGATGCTTTCTACCCTTTCGCCGATGGCATTCACGCCGCCGCCGACGCAGGGGTGGCGGTGATCGTGCAACCCGGGGGATCGATTGGTGACGACAAGACAATCGAAGCGGCCGACGCGAGGGGAGTGGCCATGGTCTTCACCGGCGAGCGCCACTTCCTCCACTGAACCATGACCGATCAGGACCCGACCGGCAAGCAACCCAAGAGCCGTGAGTGGGCCATTGGGGTGGGGGCCAGACGGTCATCGGTGTGGTTCTTCCGCTTTGTACGACGGATGATCCGCCTGCTGATTTTCCCATGGCTCAGGGTCACGTCGGTTGGTGGCCACAATCTCGATTTGGGCGGACCGGTGATCATCGCCCCGGTCCACCGGTCGAATCTCGACGCGCCGATCATCGCCGGTGTGGGCCATCGGCGAATGCGTGCACTGGGCAAGCCATCGCTGTTCGTCAACCCCATCGGAGCGTGGGTGGTGGCCGCGCTGGGGGCCATCCCGATCCGGCGCGGCGAGGCTGATCGTGATGCGATGAGGGCGGCCCGCGACATCCTCTCGTTGGGTGAGGCCATGATTGTGTTCCCGGAAGGCACCAGGCAGAGCGGGCCCAAGGTGTCAGGTGTGTTCGACGGGACCGCGTACCTGGCCTCCAAGACCGGGGCGCCGGTGGTGCCGGTGGGGATCGCCGGAACCGAGCGGGCGCTTCCCCCGGGAGCGAAGTTCATTCACCGATCCCGGGTGGCGGTGGTGGTCGGCGAACCGATCCGCGTACCCGAGGGGCGCATGAGCAGGCCGGCCATGCACGAATTGAGTTTGAGGATCAGCGCCGATCTCCAGGCGGTTCTCGACAAGGCCAATGAGATGATCGGTTCCGAATAGCCGAAACCGGAATCGTCATGCTGGGCCTTGGGCTAAGGCGTACCGTGTGTCGGATGACCTCGATCAGTCGGCTACTCGATCGCCATCAGACTCTTTCCTTCGAGTTCTTCCCACCCAAGACCGAAGCGGCCGCGCTTGGTCTTCGGGCCACCGTCGACACGCTCGAGAAACTCGAGCCGGATTTCGTCTCGATCACCTACGGGGCCGGTGGCACCACCCGCGGCACCACTCGCGACACGGTGATCGAAATGTGTCTCGATCGCGACTTCCCGGCCATGCCCCACCTCACCTGCGTAGGACATTCCCACGCCGAGATCCACGACCTCGTCGACGACTACCAAGCTGAAGGTGTCCACAATGTGTTGGCCCTGGCCGGTGATCTGCCGGCGGACGGCAGCCCCAACCCGGGCGATTTCCGATACGCCTCCGAGCTGGTCGAGGTGTTGCGGGAACGCACCGACATGTGCATCGGTGTGGCAGCATTTCCGGAGGTCCACCCGCGCTCGCAGAGCCGGGAGTCGGATCGGCGCCACCTGGCCGAGAAGCTGTCCATGGCCGACTTTGCCATCACACAGTTCTTCTTCGACCCCGATGTCTACTTCAGAATGGTCGATGAGCTGGCGGCTCTCGGCTGCGACAAACCGATAATTCCGGGTGTGATCCCGGTGTTGAATCCGGCCTCGGTGAAGCGATTTGCCGACATGAACGGTTCGAAGATCTCCACCGAGCTGTGGGCATCGTTGGAGGGTGCGTCCGATCCGGATGAGCTGATCGAGATCGCCGTCGATGCGGCCACCGAAATGATTTCCACCCTGATCGAGGGTGGTGCCCCCGGCATCCACATCTACTCGCTCAACAGGGCGGATGCCGTGGTTCGCATATGTGACAGAATCGACCTGCGCCGAGGCGTCTGAGCGGTCCCGGTGGGGCTACGCTCGGCCCATGGCAGAAAAGATCACAATGCAGAGCGACGGCACCCTCACGGTGCCCGACGAGCCGATCATCCCCTTCATCGAGGGCGACGGCATCGGAGTCGACATCTGGCCGGCGGCGAGGTCGGTCCTTGATGCCGCGGCGGCGAAATACGGCAAGAAGGTCGAGTGGAAGGAAGTGCTCGCCGGCGAGAAGGCCTTCAACGAGACCGGCGACTGGCTCCCCGAAGACACCATCATGGCCTTTCGCGAGTATCTGATCGGCATCAAGGGGCCGCTCACCACCCCGATCGGCGGTGGATTCCGAAGCCTCAACGTGGCCATCCGCCAGATCCTCGATCTCTACGTTTGTCTGCGCCCGGTCAGATGGTTCGAGGGCGTGCCCTCGCCGGTGAAACACCCCGAACTCGTCGACATGGTGATCTTCCGTGAGAACACCGAGGACATCTACTCGGGCCTCGAGGTCGAGGCCGGCACCCCGGGTGCACTGAAAATGATCGAGCTGCTGCGCGACGAGTTCGGTTGGGAGATCCGCGAGGGCTCGGGTATCGGGATCAAGCCGGTATCGAAGTTCGGCAGCCAGCGCCTGCAGCGGGCCGCTGTTGAATACGCGGTCAAGCGCAACCGCAAGCGGATCCACTGGGTTCACAAGGGCAACATCATGAAGTTCACCGAGGGTGCGTTCCAGAAATGGGGCTACGAAATGGTGAAGGAAGAGTTCTCCGATGTGGCCGTCGGTTGGAACGATTGTGGTGGCGACCCAGGCGACAAAATCCTCGTGCAGGACGCCATCGCCGACATCGCCCTTCAGCAGGTTCTGACCCGCCCGGCAGAGTTCGATGTGATCGCCACGCTCAACCTCAACGGCGATTTCCTCTCCGACGCCCTGGCCGCACAGGTTGGTGGAATCGGTATCGCACCGGGAGCCAACATCAACTACATGAGTGGCCACGGAGTGTTCGAGGCCACCCACGGCACCGCGCCGAAATACGCGGGTCAGGACAAGGTGAACCCATCGTCGATTCTCCTGTCGGGTGTGTTGATGTTCGAACATCTCGGCTGGCAGGACGCAGCCGACGACATTGTTCGCGCTGTCGAGGCCACCATCGGCGAGAAGATCGTCACCTACGACTTTGCCCGCCAGATGGAAGGCGCCACCCAGGTCAAGTGCTCGGAGTTCGCCTCGGCGCTGGTTGATCGCCTCTAGTTCGACGGGTGGGTTCGCCCACCCGAACCCAGAGGTCAGAGATTGACACGGCCGGGCTCGGCCCAGAGCTCAAACGTGGCGATATCGCGGAAGCCAATCGACCGGTAGAGCCCGCGCGCTATTGGCGTCGAGTGCAGGATACCGAGCTGGTGGCCGGCCTCTCGGGCCACACCCAGCGCATGTTTGGTGACCGCGGTCGCCAGCCCCCTGCCGCGACCCTGCTCGGTTGTCGCGACACCGTAGATACCGGCGAGACCATCGACAACGTGCAGAACGACCTTTGACACGGCCTTGCCGTCGACGCGAGCGAGGAACCACCGTGCATGCTCGAAGTTGTCCTTCATGATTTGGCGGACGTAACTCGACTCGACGCCGTCGAGCCCGTACCGAACCTCGACCATGTCCATCCACTCGGCCGAATCCGCAACCGTCGCCTCGACGATTTCGATCCCGGGGGGCAGCGTGACGTCGAGATCCAACCGGTCGAGTTCGGCCACCATGCCGAAGAGTTCCTCGGCTACTTCCAGCCCGCGGGCGCTGAGGCATCCCCGCACACCACTGGGACTCGTGGGATGGACGGTCCAAATGAGAGTCACGGGTCGAGTCGGTTGTCTGCGCGCCTTCGCCGCTACCGAGTGGTCTCCACATTGAACAAAGGTTCTGCTCGAGTGCCTCGATGAGTCGCTTATTGCTCTGCATCGGCGGATGCATAGTGTTGGGAAAACGCGCAACGGCGGAGCCGGAGCCGCCGACATAATTCACGATGGCCCCGACACAGGCCCCGCTACGGTGACCCAATGCACGCGGCCGACCAGAGACCTGCCGCCGCCTCCGCCGACCACATGTGGCGCCGTGGCGGGCGCCTCATCGGGCGGTCGCTGCGCGCCCATCCCGTGGCTCACGGAGTGGCCATGTTCGGCGCGTTCGTGTTCGTGCTGGCCGCGGTCGGAGGTGCGTGGGTGCTGCGCTCCATCACCGACGATCTGATCGTTCCGGCGTTCGCCGATGGTCGGGTGGCCGGTGGCGATGTCTGGGCCGCAATGGCGTTGCTCGTGGGGGTGTCGGTGGTGCGGGGAGCCGGAGTGGTGATCCGTCGATGGTTCCTGGTCATGGCGGTGATGCGAACACAACGAGATTGGCGCCGGGGCTTGCTGTGGCGATACCTCGATCTGCCGCTGAGGTTTCACCGATCGAAGCCCACCGGTGAGCTGCTGGCCCACGCCGACATCGATGTGCAGGCGGCAACCATGGTGCTCCAGCCGCTCGCCTACTCGGTGAGCGTGGTGCTGCTGGTGTTGGTGGCGGTGGTGTCGATCCTTCTGATCCATCCTCTCCTGGCTCTGGTGGCGGTCACACTGTTCCCGATCCTGGCGATGGTGAGCCAGCGCTACACCGCCCGAGTCGAGCGCCCGGCTGCTGATGTCCAGCAACGGGTCGGAGACGTCTCCTCGGTGGCCCACGAGAGTTTCGAGGGCGCGCTCATCATCAAGACCCTCGGCCGCGAGGCCGACGAGCTGGAACGAATGAGGGCTGCGTCGGAGCTGCTTCGCCGGGACCGCATCAAGGTCGGACGTCTGCGGGCATCATTCGAGCCGGTGATCGACGCGCTGCCCAACATCGGCATCGTGATCCTCCTGCTGCTCGGATCGTGGCTCATCTCCCGCGGTTCGGCCACGCCCGGCGATCTGGTTCTGGCCATCACCCTCTTCGGTCTGATCGCCACCCCGCTGCGAATCTTCGGATTCTTTCTCGAGGAGATGCCCCGATCGGTGGTCTCCCTGGAACGCATCGACGGGATTCTCGATCAGAGGGTCGAGACCTTCCACGGCACCCGGTCGGTGCCGTCCGGACCGGTCGGCGTCAGGTTGCGGGATCTGGTTGTGTCACACGACGGCCACAAGGTGCTCGACGGCGTATCGCTCGATGTCGAACCGGGAGAGACCGTGGCCCTGGTGGGCGCCACCGGGTCGGGCAAGTCGACAATGTTGGAGAGCATCTCGGGCCTTCTCGACCGGGAGTCGGGCAGGATCGAACTCAACGGTGTGCCGATCGAGAGCTTGGCCAAGGGACGGCTATCCGAAGCCGTGGCCCTGGTGTTCCAGGACGCGTTCTTGTTTGCCGACACGATCCGCGAGAACGTTTCGCTCGGCAAGACCGACGATGTGGGCGTGGCCGAGGCGCTGTCGATGGCTGATGCCCGGGAGTTCGTCGATCGGATGCCCCACGGGGCCAGGAGCCTTGTTGGGGAGCGGGGAGTGACCCTGTCGGGCGGGCAGCGCCAACGGATCGCGCTGGCGCGGGCCCTGGTTCGCCGGCCCGGACTGCTGCTGCTCGACGATGCCACCAGCGCGGTCGACCCCATCGTGGAAGCGCGGATACTCGATGGGCTTCGGTCGGGTCCGGACACGACGCTCATGATCGTGGCCCATCGCATCTCCACGATCCGGTTGGCCGACCGGGTGATCTTCATGGCCGCGGGACGAATCGTCGACATCGGCTCCCACGAACGGTTGTTGGAGCGCCCCGACTACCGCTCGTTGGTGAGCGCATACGAACAAAGCGACACCCGATGAGTGATCCGTTCGACGACGACACGGAGGGCATGGGGGCGTTCGAGGTGCTCCGGCGGGGCTTGGCCATGAGCCCGGAGCTGCGCACCGGCATCGGGGTCACCATCCTGATGGCCCTGTCCGCCGCAGTGGGTCGCCTGATCATCCCCATCGTCATTCAACAGATTCTCGACAAGGGTGTGCTCGGAGAATCCGGATACCGGCCCGGTTTCGTGTGGGTGGCCTCGATTCTGGCGATGGTCGTGATAGCCGGAGTGCTGGTGGCCAGTCGAAAGGCCTACCTTCGTCTTGTGAACGCCGCTGAGGCGGTCCTTCTTGGCCTGAGGGTCCGGGCTTTCGCCCACATCCACCGCCTCAGCATGGCCGACCTGGAGTCCACCCGCAGCGGAGTCCTGGTGGCCCGTGTGACCGCCGACGTGGAGGCGCTGGCGGCCTTCACACAGTGGGGGGCCATCGCATGGATAGTCGACAGTGCCATCATCACCGGCACGCTGGCGGTGATGGCGATCTACAGCTGGAAGCTCACGCTCGTGGTCGTGGCCGTCCACCTTCCCCTGATTCCGTTCCTCAGGTGGGTGCAACGCCGTCAGTTCAACGCCTACGGCCTGGTCAGGTCGAGAGTGGCGGAGACCCTCGGGCTCACGTCCGAGACCGTGAGTGGCGCCCCCGTGATCAGGGCCTACGGCTACGACGAGCCGGTTCGTGATCGCCTCGACGACTCGATTGAACGACAGTACCAACAGCAGATGAAGGCCCATCTCTGGTTCGCAGGGATGCTGCCGGTGGTCGACTTCTTCTCGTCGGTTTCCCTGGCCGGTGCCATGGCGGTGGGTGTCTGGTGGCAGGGAAGCCTGGGTCTTGGAGTGGGCGAGCTGATCGCTTTCATCTTCCTGGTCAACCTGATGCTCCAGCCGATCTCCGAGCTCGGAGAGGTACTCGACCAGACCCAGACCGCACTCGCCGGGTGGGCCAAGATCATCAAGGTCATGGACATGCCGGTGGAGATCCACGAACCCGAGGATGGGGTAGATCTCCCCGACGGACCACTGGCCATCGAGGCCCACGATGTGGAGTTCCGCTACCGCACCGGCCCCGGGGTGTTGCGGTCCATATCGGTGGAGATCCCCGCCGATGCCAACGTGGCCGTCGTCGGCGAGACCGGCTCCGGAAAGACCACCTTCGTGAGGTTGCTGGCCCGGCTGGCAGACCCCACTGCCGGCACGATGTGTGTCGGCGGCGTCGACCTTCGACGGGTCGCACCCGCCTCGCGGCACGCCTCGATACGCATGGTCCCTCAGGATGGATTCCTGTTCGACACCACCATCTGCGACAACATTCGATACGGGCGCCCCGGCGCCACGCGCGGAGATGCCGAGGCCGCCCTGGTGCAGCTGGGGCTCGGATCCTGGATCTCGACGCTGTCCGCCGGGATCGACACCGAGGTCGGGGAACGCGGCGGCAGGCTCTCGGCGGGCGAGCGGCAACTGGTGGCACTCGCCCGTGCCCAGGTGGCCGACCCGGGCTTGCTGATTCTCGACGAGGCCACCTCATCGGTTGATCCCGAGACCGAAGAGGCCCTCAGCGCGGCGATGATTCGAATGGCCGCGGGACGCACCACCGTGGCTGTCGCCCATCGTCTCACCACCGCCGAGCGAGCCGATCTCGTGCTGGTGTTCGATGCCGGCCGGATCGTGCAGACGGGTCATCATCTCGACCTGATATCGGTCGATGGTATCTATCGGCGGCTCCATGAGTCCTGGGTGGGCAACACCAGGGACCTCCTCTGACGCTGCGCGGTGGGATCAGGCCGGCTCGTTGATGTGATAGTTGTCGGCGCGTAGGTCATGACGTATTCGGATCACATCGCCCAGCGTCTGCAGGTACGACCCGGCGCGAACCCGGCTGTCCTCACAGTGTGACCAGCTCACCGGCACTTCCAGCACGTGGTAGCCGTAGGCCCTGGCGATGGCCAGAGCCTCCACGTCGAACGCCCAGCCGTCGACGCGGCACTTGGGAAAGATCCGGTCGGCAGCGTCACCCGAGAAGACCTTGAAACCCCTTTGGGAATCTTCAATGCCGGGCAGGACCGCCCGCTGGATGATCCGGTTGCCGGTGCGGCCCAGAAACCGTCGGAGCGCGGATTGGGGCCTGTCGACGAGCTCACGGTGATGAGCGATCGATCCGATCACGACGGCGGGCTCGATCGGCTCGGCTTCTGCAGCCGCCAGCAGCCGGTCGAGTTCGCTGACGTCGGTGCTGTTGTCGGCATCGAGAAACAGCCGCCGTCGCCCTGTTCCTGTGAGCATCCCGAGTCTCACCGCCCGCCCCTTGCCGCCATTGAACGGACTTCTCACCACTCGCAGATGGTCGATCCGGTGGGCCATGGCCTCGACGACCCCGACCGTGCGGTCCGTGGAGCCATCGTCGACGACGATCACCTCGGCATCCCAGTCGGACATGCGGAGGTAGTCGGCGATGGATGTGAGGGTGACCGGGATTCTGGCTTCCTCGTTGAAGGCCGGGATGATGATGGAGAGATCGCGCATGATCAACAGGCCGCCATGGTCGTTCGTTCGGGCTGGTCGATTCGGCGCCGGTCAGCCGGGATCGACATGACAAAGATGGCGGCCACAACCGGGGCGAACGGTGAGAAGCCGAGCGCCGTCGAAGCGGTCTGCAGGAGTGCCAGCCCCGACACGACCACCACCAGCCGCCATCGTGATGGTGATCGGTCGGCGAGAACCGCCAGTGGGATCACGATCAGGCCGGCGTCGTAGAACATGGTGTGGGGGCTGAGAAGAACGAGCCCCGCCGCGGTCATGGCCATCAGATGGCTCAGGTCGGCGCGGCGGCTTCGCCAGGCCCGGGCCAGCACGCCGGCCACGGCGATGCTTCCCAACGCACCGAGTGTGATGGCGACAGCCGAGCGGGTCCCCATGAGCGACTGCAGGAACCCGACCACGGCGACCGCATTGTGCCCGTTCACGTCGGCGTCCTTCGAGACGAACGGGCCAACGCTGTGGAGCCAGTCGGTGAACCACGAGGGTCCCAGCAGCAGTGCGTCGACCAACCAAGTCGCCGACATGCCGACGATGGCCCACCCGACCGCTTTGAGGTGTCGGCCCAGAAAAAGTAGCCCGAGTACGGGCAACGCGTACTGGGGTCGGAAGATGAGCAATGCCACCGCCAGACCGGCGCGGACGTCGTTCCCATCGCGAAGGGATCGCCACAACCAGACCAGAAGTAGGAACCAAACAGCCGTGTTCTGACCTCCGCCGACCGCCATGAACATCGGGTAGAAGCCAATGGACGCGGCCACTGCGAGCGCGAACCATCGGTCGATGATCCCGATCATCGGTCTCATCATCCACAACGCGGCCACCAGCGCAGCCATCATGAGGGCGGTGTGGATCACGTACGCGAGCCGGTAGCCGACAAATGACAGAGGGGCGTACACGAGGGCCACATGGGGCGCATATGCGAAGGCCAGGAAGCCCCTCTCGGACCCAAGAAGTTCGCTCTGAACGCTCGCCTGGGCGACCGGGTCGTACAGGTTGTCGATGTGGCCGTTGGCGACGAGAGTCCCGGCGCTGTAGAACGCCGGAAAATCCCCGCCTATGCGTCCCCCAACGGTCGACGATCCGCTGCCCGACCCGACCACGATCACAAACGACACCGCGAGCACAGCCAGGAATGCGATCGGGTAGGCGGTGAGTCTCCAACCGAGCGGGCTGGTCGTGGCCGGTGCGTTTTCGACCCGCTCAACCACGGACGGACCCGCTTGATCAGATCGACTGATGGTCACGGTCATCGCGGACGGAGTGTTTGCTCTCGTACATCGCGTGGTCGGCTGCCGACATCAGTCTGGATGCTGTTGGGTGATCCAGCGTCGATGCGCACCCAACGCTGACTTTCAACGCGATCAGCTCGTCACCGGCGAAGATGGGCTCGGCCAACTCGGCCTTGATGCGGTCCGAGACTTCGCCCGCGGTGCCCAGATCGGCACGGGGCAGCACCACCACGAACTCGTCGCCTCCGAGCCGTCCGACGAGATCAGTGGG
>CAZDYO010000042.1:0-10428 GCA_964509555.1 uncultured Acidimicrobiales bacterium | reverse complement strand
GACCGGTCGTCGTCGCGACGGCCTCGATTGGAGCCGTGGGAATGTTCGTGTTCGCCATGACCCGTACCTCGGTGCCCGTGAACGCGATCACCGTCGACCAGGCGATCGCTGCCGTGTCATCGTCCGCCAATGGTTCACCTTCCGATCGGGAGGGATCCGAGTCGACGGATGCCCTGACAGTCGTTCTCATTGGCGACAGCACGGCGTGGACCCTCGGTGGGGGCGAGATCACACCGGGATCGGACCATGGCCCCTTCGCGTCGCCATTCGATCCGAATGTCATCACGTTGATCAATCTGGCCCGCAAGGGCTACCGGTTGGAACTCGCCCCACCGTCGGAAGACCGCCCACGGCAAGCATCGGACATTGCCGACGAACAGTGGTGGATCGACACCGTCAGGGAGATCAATCCGGATCTGATCGTCGCCCTCTTCAGCCTTACTGATGCACGGGCTCTGCAAACCGACGGCAACGGGCCGGGCTTCGACCCGCCGAACCCCAGCGTGTTGGGATCAAGCCCCGGTGCTTTGGTCCTCGAACGTCTGGCGACGATGGCGCCCGTGGTGTTGCTGTCATCGCCACGTCCGGTGGCGGCCGACATGCTCGACCCGACCAATGCTGCAATCTTCGAAACAGCCGGCGTGGCGCTCAACTCCAACCTGAACAAGACCCTCGCCGAACTGGCTGCTGCCGACGAGCGAGTCGGGTACATCGACTTTGCCGGATGGATGTGCCCGGACGATGCCAACGTGGCCGGATTGCTCCACGGTTGTCGGGCCACCGCGGCCAACGAACCCTTCCGATACGACGGCGTTCACTTCTCCCATGACGGAGCAGCTCTCTCGGCTGAATGGATCACGGGTTCACTGTTCGACGAGATTCTCGACGGTTCCGACTGATCGAATTCGACCGGCACCGATGATCAGCGCCAACACCGACCCCGGACTATGGTCATCGACAACCCACTGACTCCTGAGGAGCCACCAGAATGCACGTGATGATCGCCACCGACGGCAGCATCGACACCGACAAAGTTGTCGGGATCGCCGGCCGACTGGCCCACGACAACGGCTCGGTCACCGTCTACACGGCGGTGATCGTTCCCCGAGGAATGCTCGACGAGATGCGGGCGGCATCAGGTGATCCCGCTGCTGAGAGGGCTCGCGAGTTGAGTGTCGAATACCGCACCACGCCTGCCGGCGACACACCACCCAGCCACTGGATCGGCGACGACTCGATTCTTGATCGATATGTCAGGAGCAAGGTGAAGGAACGCACCGCGTCGCTGGCTTCGGCGCTTGAGGCCGCCGGGGTGAATTACGAGGTCGTCGGGGAAGAAGGCGAGAACGCGGCAAGATCGGTTCTCACCGCGGTCACCGAACGCAACGTCGACGTGTTGTGCATCGGCACCCATGGGCTCGGGCGTTTCGAGGGGCTGCTCGGGTCGCTGTCGACCAAAGTTGCCCGCCACGCGCCATGTTCGGTGATGCTGGTTCGCTGAGCCGGGCAACCTCACCTCCCGTCTCGCAAGTCGTCAATCGTCACTCATCAATTGAATGAGCGGCCTCGGCGAGGTTGCGTAGCTTCTCGACAGCGAGATCTCGACCGAGGTATCCAAGTCCGCAATCGGGTGCGGCGATGATCCCGGCCGGGGCACGCTCGGCGGCTGCCCGCAAACGGTCGCGGATCTCAGCGACGGATTCGACTCGGCTCCTGGCGATGGCCACCACCCCGAGGATGACCTTGGTGTCGGTGAAGTACGGCAGTAGCGCGTCGAGGTCGTTGTGGCGGTGGGCGTCCTCGAGCGACATGGCGTCGATCGACATGTCGTTGAGTGCTTCAGCCAGCTCAAGGTACGACGACTGTGGGGCCTTCACATAGTCGTCCTCATCGAGACGGTTGGGGTAACCGCAACACGCGTGGGCCACCTTCGTGACCGACGGACCGACCCCGTCGAAGCACCGGGCCAGATTGTCGATGCCCCATTCGAGAGCCACATCAGCGCGGCGGGCCATCACCGGTTCGTCGACCTGGATCCAGGTGCATCCGGCGTCGGCCAATTCAATGATCTGGGCGTTGAGCGCGGCCGCGAGGTCGGCAGCCAGTTCCCGGTTGTTGTCGTAGAAAGTGTTGGCTGTGCTGTCGATGATCGTCATCGGGCCGGGGAGCGTGATCTTCACCGGCCGGTCGGTGGCTGCCTGCGCGACCGCGAAGTCGCGGGGCAGAGGCGACTCACCGGTAGTTATCGGCCCTGTGATGGTGGGGACGATGGTGTCGGTTGTGCCCCGGATTCGGACATGTGCGAGGTTGGCGAAATCGATGCCTCCAAAGTGCCGACACTGGTAGTGGATGTAGTTCTCGCGGCGGATCTCCCCGTCGGTCGGAACATCGATTCCGGCGTCGACCTGGGCCTGCACAACCTCGGCGGTGGCCCGATCAAGCAGTTCGGTTGCCTGGTCGCCGGCCGCGGCCAATTGGTCGAGGTAGGCGCTGGTGTAGTCGCCGTCGGTGTTGGTGAACCAATCGGTGATGGGCACGTAGTCGGGTTTGGGGAAGGCCCCGATGGTGGTGGTCAACACGGCGTGACTCCGAACGTTCGGCTGATCAGCGTGACAGTAACGGCCAACCCCCGGTCGCGCCGCTGGTCGAACCCGGGCGGATAGCTTCCACCAATGCCGATCGCCTCCGAAACTCCCTCAACCCGATCGTTGCTCGGCTTTCAGTTGCTGAGGTTTCGCGAACCGATGGGTCGCCGTCTGGCTCAGATCCTCCCCGGGTTGTTGCTGTTCGGTTTCGGGCTGGCGTTGATCGTCGAGGCCGATCTCGGCTCGAATCCGTGGACCGTTTTCTCCCAGGGCGTATCCGACCGCACCGGCCTTTCGATCGGCACCATCGTGATAATCACCGGTGCGACGCTGGTGGTCCTGTTTGCCCCTGTGAAAGAGCCGGTGGGCATCGGCACGGTGCTCAACATCGTCATCATCGGATTGGCCATCGATGCTTCGTTGGCGGTGATTCCCGACATCGACTCGATGATCGTGCGGGTGATCGTGCTCGCGGTCGCCCCACCGGTTGTTGGCCTGGCGTCGGGTCTGTATCTCGGGGCCGGTCTGGGGCCGGGTCCCCGCGACGGGTTGATGACCGCGTTGGCTCGGGCCGGGTTGAAGATATCGACGGCCCGCACCATCATCGAGCTGACCGCTCTCACGGTGGGATGGCTGCTCGGCGGAGTTGCCGGTCTCGGCACGATCTATTGGGCGCTCACCATTGGCTGGTGGATCCGGTTGTTTCTGCCACCGCTGCGGGTTCAACCGGCATGAGTTCACGAGGTGGACGCACCCGACAGCATCGGTGGGCGGCTGTCGACATGCCGACCGATCAGGCCCCGGGACGCGGGGCCCCCGGGGCAACTGTTCGGGCCAGGATGCCAAGCGTGGCCATCTGGTTGGTCCTCGATATCACCGGGAAGATGCCGGCGTCGCGGTATTGCTCGTGGATGTTCGACCAGTCGTAGTAGGAGGTCACCATGGTGCCGCCCTCGATCGGTTCGAGCCGGTATCCGTAGATGTGGCCAATCGGTGGTTTCAGAGCGCCGTCGATGGTCCAGGCGATCTCCCGGCCCGGTTCGAACTTTGTGATCACCACCGTCACTTCGTATTCGCCGAGCGGATAGTCCTGAAGGGATTCCCGGTCCATGTGAACGACGAAACTGTCGCCGACGGCTCCGGCCGGTTCGCCGGTTGCCGACATCAGCATTCCGGACGCGTCGATGGCCACATGACCCCGGGGGTCTCGCAATATGTCGAAGATCGCTACCGGCTCGGCGCCGATCGCCCGTTCTACTTCGATTCGTTCGTCAGCCATACCCGGTGGTCCCTGTGTTGTCGGTCGGTGAGGGCAACACACTGACCGGGATCGCAACGGTGGGCAAATGGAGAGGCCGCCCGCGGATTGATCGGAGCCGACACCGCTCGGGTGACGTCAAATGGGAGCAGTGTTCAACGGCAACTACTGTCTATCCCGATGGACGCTTCACCGGCAGCTCACGATCGAGGCGACCGAATCGACGCCATCGACTCAGTGCTGACCGAGGTGGTCAAGCCGGCTCGCTGGCCCGCCACCTGCCCGGTCGAGATCACCGCAAACCATCTCCATGGAGAGCCGGTCTCCCACGATGAGGCGGTGGCCGGCAACTTCGAGCCGTTCGCCGTGGGTGACGCCTGGGGGCCGTCGTGGGACACGACCTGGTTCCTGATCAGGGGCACGATCCCCGCAGATTGGGCCGGCCGGCACTGCTCCCTGATGGTCAATCTCGGCTACGGCGCCGGGACCGGATTCGGCGCCGAAGGCCAGGTCTGGATCGATGGCGTGCCCACCCAGGGCATCAGCCCCAACCACGGCGAGGTGCCGATTGCCGGCCCCGCGTTTGGGGGCGAGGCGTTCGATCTTCTGATCGAAGCCGCGGCCAACCCACCCACTCCCCCGCAGGACCCGGGCATGCTGCTGCTGGCCGATCCCGACGGAGAGCCACGGCTCACACTTCGCCGCTGTCATCTGGCGGTGGTGGACCGCGATGTGGAGGCGCTGGTGCGCGACTGGGGACTGGTTCGGGAGCTGATCACCTGGCTCGAAGGCGACCGCAGGCAGGCATGTTTCGCGGCGCTCGACCGTGCCTGTGAGCTGATCGAGGCCGCTGGAGACGAGGCCGGCGCCCTTCGGGATACGTCCGTGGCCGACGCCCGCCGTGTTCTGGCATCCGTTCTGGAGCGCGGCAACGAACCTGGCGGTCACGTTCATCTGGCGGTCGGCAATTCCCATCTCGACACGGCTTGGCTGTGGCCCCTGCGCGAGACCCATCGAAAGGCGGCACGCACCTTTTCCACCGCCGCGACCCTGCTCGATCGCAATCCCGACTACCGGTTCGCGGCATCGCAGGCCCAGCAATTGGAATGGATACGAAACGATCATCCAGGCCTATGGGACCGGATCCGGGCCCATGCGGCCGACGGCCGCTTCGAGGTCGTGGGCTCGGCCTGGGTCGAGCCCGACTGCAACCTTCCTTCGGGTGAATCGCTGGTGCGCCAGATCGTCCACGGCAAGCGGTTCTTCCGCGAGGAGTTCGGGGTCGACACCACGGGCTTGTGGCTTCCCGATGTGTTCGGATACTCGGCGGCTCTTCCCCAGATTCTGGCCCAGGCCGGGATCGACTGGTTCCTCACCCAGAAGATCTCGTGGAACGACACCAACCGCTTCCCTCATCACACCTTCTGGTGGGAGGGCATCGACGGCACCCGGGTGTTCACCCATTTCCCTCCGGCCGACACCTACAGCGGCGATTTCTCGGTGCCCAACATGTTGCACGCCGAACGCAACTTCGCCCAGAGCGATGTTCGCTCCCGATCGATCTACCTGTACGGGCACGGCGACGGCGGCGGCGGACCCGATGTCGACATGCTCGAACGGGCCCAGCGGTTGCGTGATCTCGACGGAGTCGGCCGGGTGGAGTTGACCGGCGCGGTGGAGGCCATGGATCGGATTCGGGCTGAGGGCGACGACTCAGAACTCCCGGTGTGGGCCGGTGAGCTCTACCTCGAGTTTCACCGCGGCACCTACACGACCCATGGAGCGGTGAAGAAGGCCAACCGTGAACTTGAGTGGGCGCTGCGCGATTCTGAGATGTGGGCGTTGATCGCGAACCGGCTGACCGATCTGGAGGTCCCCGCCGATGCCCTCGACCGTGCCTGGAAGACCCTGCTGCTCAACCAGTTTCACGACATCATTCCCGGGTCGTCGATCAACTGGGTTTACCGCGACACCATGGCCGATTACGCCCGACTCCGGGCCACCACCGGCGAGATCCTGGAGAAGTCACTGGGTGCGATCGCCGAGCGGGTCGAGGTCGACCGAGCCTCGCAGCCGGTGTTGGTGGCCAACGGGCTGGGTTGGGCCCGTGACGAAGTCGTGGAGATCAACGGCTCGCTGCATCGTGTGAACGCTCCCGCCTGCGGTTGGTCGGTGGCGGATCTGGCCAACCCGGTCCGCGACGATTCGCCGGCTGTGCGCTCGGGCATTCAGGTGTCAGGAGACGGGTGGATCGACAACGGGCTGCTCCGGATCGAATGGGACGCCTCGGGTCTGTTGAGATCGGTGTTCCACCATCCCACTGGCCGCGAGGCCATAGCCCCGGGGTTGGCGGCCAATCTTCTGCAACTGATGGATGACCGGCCCGCCAACTTCGACGCATGGGACATCGACCGCGACGCGTTCGACACCGCCGTCGACCTGACCGATGCCGATTCGGTGGAGCTGATCGAACGCTCCCCCATGCGGGCAACTCTGCGGGTCGTCCGATCATTCGGCCGCTCGCGTATTGAGCAGCTGATCCGACTGTCGCAGGGAAGCCGCCGGGTGGAGGTGCATTGCTCGGTCGACTGGCATGAGGACCACAAGCTCCTGAAGGTGGCGTTTCCCGTCGATGTGCGATCGCCCGTGGCCCGTCACGAGATCCAGTTCGGGCACGTCGAGCGGCCAACCCATCGCAACACCAGCTGGGATGCCGCCCGATTCGAGACCTGCGCCCATACGTGGGTCGACCTCGGCGAGGACGATTTCGGCGTTGCTCTGCTCAACGATTGCAAATACGGCCACGACGTGCTGGGCAACGTGATCAGGCTGTCGCTGCTGAGATCACCAACTTGGCCCGACCCGTTGGCGGATCGGGGCCACCACCGGTTCGCCTATGCGCTCTGCCCCCATGCAGGTTCGGTAACACGAGGCGGGGTGATCGCCGAAGCCCACTCGTTCAACTCGCCGCTGCGGGTGGTGCCGATCGAACCCGCCGAGAGTCGGCCACGTGATCTTCCGACCGAGTATTCGGCGGTGGAGCCCGACGCTCCGGGGGTGGTCATCGCTGCTGTGAAACTTGCCGACGATGGCGACGGCACAATCATTCGGCTCCACGAGGCCTTCGGTGGTCGCCGCCGGATCGGGCTCAGGGTGGCGGGGGCCACGCGGGCGACGCGAACCGATCTTCTGGAGGATCCGGCCCCAGCCCCACCACCAATGATTCATGATGGGGTAGTGGAACTCGACTTGCGCCCCTTCGAGTTGGTCACACTCCGAATTCGCTGACAACACCGCCGTGCGTTTCGTGACCCTTGCGGGAACTGCGGTAGTCCCACTGCGCGCGACATCCGGGGGCCGCACAGGATCGCTCGCTGTGTCATCGTGGAGACATGCCAGATTTCCCGCCCGGCAGCGACCGGATCCGTGCCGATCGCTACGTCGTGTCGGCCGATGAGCGCCGCCATTTTCTCGACCATGGGTACGTGCATCTGCGGGGCCTTCTCACCGAACCGGAGGTCGCCGAACTTGAAGCCGTCTATGACCGTTTCCTTCGGCGGGAGATCGAGGTAGCCGGCAAGGATTTCTGTGACATGGCCGGTGATTACGGTCGCGACCCCGACGACTACTCAATCATCAACGTGATGCTCCCCCGCCGCTACCACCCGGCATGGCAGGGCAACATCTTCGAACGTCGAGCCGCATCGGTGGCCACACAGTTGTGTGGCGACAACATGTCGATCGACTACGACCAACTCCTCGCCAAGCAGCCCCATAGGGAAGACGCCGTGTTCGCCTGGCACCAGGACATGGCCTACTGGCCCGAGACGCCCGACACCCGTACGGCCACATTGTGGTTGGCAATCGACGACTCGACCATCGACAACGGCTGCATGCAGTTCGTACCCAGGACCAACAGCGAGATCTCCCTGCGGCCCCACACCCCCCAGTTCGGGGATCGAGGAACATCCCACGCTCTGGGCACGGATCTTCTCGCAGGCGACGAGACAGTTCCGGTACCAATTTCTCGCGGCGATGTCACCGTTCACAATGAACGGGTCATGCACGGTTCCGGCGGCAACACCACGTCCGGCTTCCGGCGGGCCTACATCCTTGCGTTCCGGTCAGAGGACACCGTGAAGATCGAACGCGAGTTGGGCTTCACCCATAGCCACAACGACGCCGAGGCAACCTTGGATGAGGTCGGAATTGAGGGTCAGACCCGACCCTGACCGATGAAGTGCTCGACGACCATGTTTTCACCATGTCGGCGTGAGCTGCGGTCCCTGAGCCCACGATGATTCGCTCACCGAACTCTTAACACCCGCGGATTCAATGCCCGACTGGTCAGGGACACCAGACGAATGCGAGTAAGCCGTGAAATCAACAAAGTCCTCCCTCCGCAGGTTGAGGTTGCCGGCGATCGCGGTCGCGTCGGCAATGGCGGCCGCGGCCTGCAGTGGTACCGCCCCCCAGTCGGCAATGCCGGGGCATCCGACCGCACCGGGTCAGTACCCGCCGCGACACTTGAAGGCGCGGCGTCGCTCGGCCCGGTCGTCGGCGGGGTCGTCACCGCATACGAGTTCATCGACGGGGCACGCGGCGCAACCGTCGGCTTGCCGTCCGTCACGGACAACGCCGGTCGGTTCGCGCTTGATGTTGGCGGCCATGACGGTCCGCTGTTGATCGAACTCACCGGAAGCGACACCGCCACCTATCTCGATTTGGTTACCGGCGAGCCGCGGTCGCTCTCCGATCGTGTGGCCTACCGGACACTCGTCGAGTCGGCGTCGTCCGGCCCGGTGGCCATCACGCCGTTCACGGAGTTGGCCACATATGGCGCTCTCATCAACGGTGGCACCGCGGAAGCGATCGACCTGGCCACCACCGCCGTGCAACAGAGCCTGTTGGACCCCGGTGTCGACATCTTCCACACCCTGCCCGCCGATCTCAATGGCGACACCGGTTCGGCGGATGCCGAGTCGTATGCCGCTGCGATCGCCGGCCTGTCGGCGGTGGCGACAACCGACGAGGGGTTGCCCGATGTTCACGCGGTGACCGCCAGATACGAACACGACATCTTCCCCGACCCCGGTGCCGTGTTCGCAGCGGTGACCGATTTCGCCGGTGGGATCTCGATCGGCTCGCTGGTCGCCTCCGACTCGTGGGGGTCGTTCGGCAACGGCCTGCGTCAACCGGTGACCATCTCTCCAGCGGGTTCGACCGATGTCGCCAGCGTGACCGTCGTCGACGTGAAGTCGGTCCCGGTTGACCCGTCGGATTATCTCGGCCCGACCGCAGGATGGAGCGGCGCCGTGTCGGCCGTGGGCTGGCAGACCGATTCGGTCGGATACTTCACAACCGTCGACAAGCAATGCTCGGTCGGGGACATCCAGCACCTGGTGTGGGCCTACGAAACCGCCCTGACGAATTTGATGAACACGTTCGGCCTCGACGAATCAGACCTGGGAATCGGACCTGACAACCGCCTGAGCGTCATGTGCACCAACCAGAGCGGGGCCGGCTCCGGCTCACCCGAGGGATTCCGGGTGGTCGGCTACCAACGGGCGACCAGTGGGCGCAGCCCAGCCGAATACTACGAACTGGTCAAACACGAGACCGTCCACACCATTCAGGGGATCCTCGTGAGGCCCGCACTGCCGAAGATCCACTGGTGGTTCAGCGAAGGGCTGGCCGTCTGGTTGGCCGGCCCTGCCGACCCGGTGCCGTCGTATGAAGCGCTGCAGGCCTGGCCGACGCGGGTCACTCCCCCACAGCCGCCCATCCAGAACCCGATCTCTGTGATCGGACCCGGCTCGTCCCCGGCAAGCGACATCAACCCGTCGACGCACATGCCGTGGATGGTGACCGAGGGTTACTACCCGGCCTTCGCCGGGGCGGTCGAATACCTGATGACCCCGCAGCCCCTGGGTGCCGGCAACACGCTCGCCGATGTGAAGGACCTGTTCGCCGCGGTCGGGCGGGGCACCGACTTCGAGCAGGCCTTCAACTCGACCATGAACATCACTGAAGCCGAGTTCGAGGCACGGTTCGACGAGATCATGAGCAAGTTCCTGCGGTGACAGACCGGATACTCGCACAGGGTTGCGACCCCGGCGCGGCGGGGTCGCAACCTCCGGGAAGCATCACTTGAAGTTGAGGAAGCCGGAACCGGTCGACCTCACCGGGGCTGAGGTGCGCTGAGTCGCGTCGTACCATCCGTCGGGTCGTCCGGCGACCAGCTGGCAGCCGGTGCGGTAGTTGCCGCCCTGGTCACATGTCGAGGTGGAGACGGATGGGGAGTCGGTGGATGCACTGTTGGCTGGGATGCCGGCGGTTGCGAACACGGTGACAGCCAAGGCCGCCCCAATGATCGTCCAGCGTCGGCCCGAGCCGACGGGCCTGCGGCCTGAGTCGGCTCGGCGGGGACGGCGAGCCTCCTTCATGTCCTGACGGTGATCGGCGTGGAATAGCTCGAGCGCAGTGTGGGGGTCGTACGGGTAGGTCATTGGATTCTCCTTGGGCGAGGACCGGATCGAGATTTCGTCGTCCGTCCGGGAGTCATCGACGACGAGAGCACCCTGC